>JAFRNY010000017.1 GCA_017429945.1 Bacteroidaceae bacterium | reverse complement strand
GCAGGGCAGGCACGAGCGAGTAGGCCGTATGCGGCCGTAAACTTCTGAGGCGATAAGCCGAAGAAGCCTTAAGAAAAGATTTAAGGTGAGATTTAAGGAAGATTTAAGTTCTACATATCTGTTCGCAATAGTGCTTTTGCCCCGTCAGGGCGAATATACTTTTGTCGCTGGTCACCCTGGGCGCTGCCCTGGGCTAACTGCTTGCTGGCCTTACAGGCCGCTTAGGGGCAAGTGTCTCTTTGAGTCGAGCGACAGGCCGCTTTGGATCAACAGCTATTTTATTCCCTTTCTTTTTTAAGGTTTTCTTTAAAATCAATGCCCGGTAAAAAAGTCTTGCAACTTCTTACCGGGCACCAATATTTTGCGTTATCTACGTTTCGTTGTCATCAGTTGTCATCATCAAGAGTTGTACTCCTGCCACGACTTGATCTTGATGTCCTCGAGGTCCATGGAGGTGCAGGCTTCGATGAAGGCCTTGGCCAGACGGGTGTTGGTCATCAAGGGAGTGTTGTGGTCGATGGCGGCACGGCGGATGCGGTAGCCGTTGGTGAGCTCGCGCTTGGTGCGGTTCTTGGGGACATTGATGATGAGGTCGAACTTGTGCTGTGCGATGAGGTGAATGACGTTCTGGTCGTCGTCCTCATCGGGCCAGCTGACAGAGCGGGCAAAGACGCCGTTCTCGTTGAGGAAGGCTGCCGTACCTGCCGTGGCATAAACTTCGAGGCCTTTGCGCACGAGCTGACGGGCGGGCTCGAGCAGGTCGAGCTTGCCCTTGACGCCGCCTGACGAGATGAGCACGGCCTTCTTGGGCAGACGGTAGCCGGTGGCGATGAGGGCGTTGAGCAAAGCTTCGTGCATGTCGTCGCCCAAGCAGCCGACCTCGCCGGTGGAGCTCATGTCGACGCCGAGCACGGGGTCGGCATTCTGCAGACGTGCGAATGAGAACTGGCTGGCCTTGACGCCGATGCGATCGATGTCGAACTCGCTCTTCTCAGCGCGCTGGTAGGGGGCGTCGAGCATGATCTTGGTGGCCGTCTCGATGAAGTTGCGCTTCAGGATCTTCGACACGAAGGGGAAGGAGCGGCTGGCACGCAGGTTGCACTCGATGACCTTTACCTCGCGGTTCTTGGCGAGGAACTGAATGTTGAAAGGTCCGCTGATGTTGAGCTCGGCAGCTATCTTGCGGGCAATCTTCTTCATCTGGCGGATGGTGGAGAAATAGACGTTCTGAGCGGGGAAGACCATGGTGGCATCGCCCGAGTGTACGCCGGCATACTCGATATGCTCCGAGATGGCGTACTCGACGATCTCGCCCTTGTCGGCCACGGCATCGAACTCAATCTCCTTAGTCTCGGTCATGAACTTCGAGACGACAACGGGGAATTCCTTCGACACCTCGGTGGCCATATTGAGGAAGCGCTCGAGCTCCTCGTCGTCGTAGCAGACGTTCATGGCAGCACCCGAGAGGACGTACGACGGACGCACGAGGACGGGGTAGCCCACTTCGGCGACGAACTCCTTGATGTCGTCGAGCGAAGTCAAGGCTCGCCATGCGGGCTGGTCGATGCCGAGCTTGTCGAGCATGGCCGAGAACTTGTCGCGGTTCTCGGCACGGTCGATGTCGACAGGCGATGTGCCGAGCACGGGAACACCTTGGCGATGAAGTTTCATGGCCAAGTTGTTGGGAATCTGTCCGCCCACGCTGACGATGACGCCGCGAGGCTGTTCGAGGTCGATGACATCGAGCACGCGCTCCAGGGTGAGTTCATCGAAATAGAGGCGGTCGCACATATCGTAGTCGGTCGAGACGGTCTCGGGGTTGTAGTTGATCATGATGGACTTGTACCCGAGCTTGCGTGCCGTGTTGATGGCATTGACCGAGCACCAGTCGAACTCGACCGAAGAGCCGATGCGGTAGGCACCTGAGCCGAGCACGATGACCGACTTCTCATTATTATAATAATTAATGTCATGAGCAGGCTGGTAGGGCTTGCCATCGGGCGCTGCGAAGGCGGGCACATGCGTGTAGGTGAAATAGAGGTAGTTGGTCAGCTCGGGGTGCTCGCTGGCCACTGTGGGTATGCGCTTCACGCTGGGAAGTATGCCGCGCTGCTTGCGGTGGCGGCGCACTTCGAGGTTCTCTTTCTCGAGACTGCCGCTGCCGGGCTTGAGCACGAAGCGGGCGATCTGGAAGTCGCTGAAGCCGGCCTGCTTCACTTCGAGCAGGAACTCATCGGGCAGTTCGTCGAGGCTGTTGTAGCCTTCGAGCTGATGCTTGAGGTCCACGATGTGCTTCATGCGGGTGATGAACCATGGATCAATCTTCGTGAGCTGCTCGATGCGCTCTACGGTGTAGCCTTCCTCCAGGGCCTGTGCTATGGCGAAGATACGGAGGTCGGTGGGGTTCTCAAGGGCGTCGTCGAGGTCGTCGAAGTGGGTGTGCTCGTTGCCTACGAAACCGTGCATGCCCTGTCCGATCATGCGCAGGCCTTTCTGCAACATCTCTTCGAAGGAGCGGCCGATGCTCATGATCTCGCCGACCGACTTCATCGAGCTGCCTATCTGACGGCTTACGCCGGCAAACTTGGTGAGGTCCCAGCGCGGAATCTTGCAGATCATATAATCGAGCGAGGGGGCGACGTAAGCCGAGTTTGTCGTGCCCATCTCGCCAATCTGGTCGAGGGTGTAGCCGAGGGCTATCTTGGCGGCCACGAAGGCGAGCGGATAGCCGGTGGCCTTTGAGGCGAGAGCGCTGGAGCGCGAGAGGCGCGCGTTGATTTCGATGATGCGATAGTCGTTGGTCACAGCGTTGAAGGCGAACTGGATGTTGCACTCACCCACGATGCCAAGGTGCTTTACACATTTAATAGTTATATCTTGGAGCATCTTCACCTGCTCTTCTGTGAGCGAACATGTGGGCGCCACGACAATCGACTCGCCGGTGTGGATGCCGAGGGGGTCGAAGTTTTCCATCGAGGCTACGGTGAAGCAGCGGTCGTTGGCATCGCGGATGCACTCGAACTCAATCTCCTTCCAGCCCTTCAGGCTCTCTTCGACGAGGATTTGCGGAGCGAAAGTGAAGGCCGACTCGGCCAGTTCGACGAACTTCTCCTCATCGGGGCAGATACCGCTGCCGAGGCCGCCGAGGGCGTAGGCCGAACGGATCATGATGGGGAAGCCTATCTCGCGTGCTGCCGCAAGGGCGTCGTCCATGTTCTCGACGGCATGGCTCACGGGCACCTTCAGGTCGACCTCGGCCAGCTTCTTGACGAAGAGGTCGCGGTCCTCAGTGTTCATGATAGCCTCTACGCTTGTGCCGAGCACCTCGACGCCGTACTCCTTGAGCGTGCCGTTGAGGTAGAGCTCTGTGCCGCAGTTGAGGGCCGTCTGTCCGCCGAAGGCCAAGAGGATGCCGTCGGGGCGCTCCTTCTTGATAATTTCAGTTACAAAAAAGGGCGTCACCGGTTGAAAATAAACTTTGTCGGCAATGCCCTCAGAGGTCTGAATAGTAGCGATGTTAGGATTGACAAGTACGCTGGAAATACCTTCTTCGCGTAACGCCTTAAGCGCCTGCGAGCCACTGTAGTCGAACTCACCGGCCTGGCCGATTTTCAAAGCACCGCTGCCAAGCACCAGTACCTTCTTCATTTCTTTTTTCATTCGTGTAAAGCTATTTTTGTTAACTGAAATGCATTTCTGTCATTTTCGGCCGCAAAGATAGTGATAATTATTTATTATTGCTGCCATTTTCACATCTTTATTTTATAAAAAATGATAAAATCCTAACCTTTGTCAATTATGGTGTGGGACCTAAAGAGCCTAAAGCAGGATTCTCACTTCAAAATTAGTTGAAGATGATGGTTTTGTTCTTGTACGTTAGAATCTTACGTTCTATGTGCTTGGTCACGGCGCGCGAGAGTACGATCTTCTCCAGGTCTTTACCCTTATGGGCGAGACTGGCTGGCGTGTCCTTGTGTGAGATGCGCGCTACGTCCTGCTCAATGATTGGTCCGGCATCGAGCTCTGCCGTCACGTAATGACTGGTAGCCCCGATGATCTTCACGCCGCGTTCCCATGCCTGATGGTACGGTTTGGCTCCGACGAAAGCGGGGAGGAAGGAGTGATGAATATTGATTATATGGTGCGGATAGCGGGCGATGAGGTCGTCACTTATTATCTGCATATATCGGGCCAGCACGATGAACGTGACGCGCTCGCGCTCCAGCAGTTCCTTCTCTGCTGCCTCCACCTCGGCTTTGTTGCTGTGGTCCTTGTTGACAGGCCATACATAATAAGGTATGTTGAACTGCTCGGCCACGAAGCGCAGGTCCTCGTGGTTGCTGATGATGCAAGGTATGTCCACATTCCATTCGCCGGCTTTGTAGCGAGCCAGCAGGTCGTAGAGGCAGTGGCTCATCTTGCTCACGAAGATGGCCATGCGCGGACGTTCGTCAGAGAAATAGAGGTTAAACGTCATCTGATAGCGCTGGGCGTAGAGCGTGTAGAGATATTCCTTGATCTTGCCGCGGGGAATGACAAAATGTTCCAGTTCCCACTCGATGCGCATGAAAAACATCCCATCCTCGTGGTCGACATATTGGTCGAGATAAATGATATTACCCTTATTGTCGGTAATGAACTTCGTCACTTCAGAGATAATCCCCGGTTGGTCGGGGCAGTGAAGCAGCAGAATGGCGCATGATTGCATAAAGTCGTGGTGTTTTATTTCTTGTATTCAGCGTGCAAAGGTAGTAATAATAATCCATAAGCATAAGCATAATTCCATCTTTCTCTCATAAATAATGCTGAAAAGATGTCTTTTATCAATTATTTGACTTACCTTTGCGCAACAATTCAAACGAACGATGATTTATCCGAATACATTTGAAGAGAAGATAGGGATGACCGACATCCGCGCCATGCTCCACGCCCACTGCCTGAGCACCCTCGGCCGGCAGCGCGTGGACGAGATGGCGTTCATGGCCGACGCCGCCCAGCTCAAGGAGCTGCACCAACAGGTGGGCGAGTTCACACGCCTAGAGGAGGAGACCGACGGACTGCCCACGCAGGGCTTCAGCGACCTGCGCCCCACGCTCCACCACATCCGCATCGAAGGCACCTACATAGAGGTCGACGAGATGTTTGCGCTCGGGCGGGCGCTGGAGACGATCATAGGGATTCAGAAGACCCTCGCGCCGCTCCCCCGTGAGGGCGAGAGCCTCGCGCCGCCCGAGAGCAGCACAGAGCCCCCCTACCCCGCCCTCTCACGCATGATAGCTTCGCGGCACGCTGAGTCCTCCCCCCCACGGGGGGAGCTAGAGAGGGGCCTCCGCCGCATCTTTCAGATTCTCGACAAGTTCGGCCACGTCAAGGACACGGCCTCGCCCGAGCTGGCGCGCATACGCCGCGAGCTGGCCGGCGCCGAAGGCAGCGTCAGCCGCGTGCTCAATAATATATTAAGGAACGCGCAGGCGGAAGGAACCGTGGCACAGGACGTGACGCCCACCGTGCGCGACGGACGCCTCGTCATCCCCGTGGCGCCGGCGCTGAAGCGCAAGATCAAGGGCATCGTCCACGACGAGAGCGCCACGGGCAAGACCGTCTTCATAGAGCCGCAGGAAGTCGTGGAGGCCAACAACCACATCCGCGAGCTCGAGGCCGATGAGCGCCGCGAGGTCATACGCATTCTACGCGAGTTCACCGACAGCCTGCGCCCGCAGGTGCCGCAGCTGCTCCAGGCCTTCGAGATGCTGGCCGACGTGGAGTTCGTGCGCGCCAAAGCCTTGCTGGCCAAGGAGATTGGCGCTTTCACCACCACGCAGCCCGAGATTGCCCCACACCCGCTCATCGACTGGACACTGGCCGTGCACCCGCTGCTGCGCCGCTCGCTCGCCAAGCACGGTAAGAAGGTTGTACCCCTGGAGATCGAACTGACGCGCCGCCAGCGCATACTGCTCATCTCTGGGCCCAATGCCGGCGGCAAGAGCGTGTGCCTCAAGACCGTAGGGCTGCTACAGTACATGCTCCAGTGCGGCCTGCCCATCACCGTTGGCGAGCGCTCGCGCCTGGGCGTGTTCGAATCCATAATGATCGACATCGGCGACGAGCAAAGCATCGAGGACGAGCTCTCGACCTACAGCTCGCACCTGCTCAACATGAAACAGATGATGCGCGCCGCCGACCCGGCCACACTATTGCTCATAGATGAGTTCGGCGGCGGCACAGAGCCCCAGATCGGAGGCGCCATGGCCGAGGCCGTGATGAAGCGCTTCGTGGAGCGCGGTGCCTTCGGCATCATCACCACTCACTACCAAAACCTCAAGCACTTCGCCGAAGAGACCGACGGCGTAGTCAACGGCGCCATGCTCTACGACCGCCACCTCATGCAGGCCCTCTTCCAACTGCAGATAGGCCAGCCCGGCTCGTCGTTCGCCGTGGAGATAGCGCGCAAGATAGGCATCCCAGAGGACGTCATCGCCGACGCCACGGACATCGTCGGGCGCGACTATGTCAACGCCGACAAATGGCTCCAGGACATCGTGCGCGACCGCCGCTACTGGCAGCAGAAGCGCGAGAGCATACACAGCCGCGAGCGCCAGATGGAACAGACCATAGCCCGCTACGAAGAGGAGATTGCCGAGCTCCGACGCCAGCGCAAAGAGATCATACGCCGTGCCAAGGACGAGGCCGAGCAGCTGCTGCTCGACTCCAACGCACGCATCGAGCGCACCATACGCGAGATACGCGAGGCGCAGGCCGAGCGCGAAGCCACCCGCCGAACGCGCCAGCAGCTCGAGGATTTCCGCATAAAAAGCATAGAGAGCCGTGAGGGCGAGAGCGACGACGCCATTGAGCGCAAAATGGAGAAAATACGACGGAGACTGGAGCGGAAGAAAGAGAAAAAAGACTCTCCCCCCGCCCTCCCGGTTAGGGAGGGAGCAGTCACCTTTGAAGGCAGCAATCCTTCATCCAGTCTAATGCATTCCGCTCCCTCCCTAAAAGGGAGGGCGGGGGGAGAGTCTTCGCGGGGAGAGTCTTCCTCCTTCGTCCGCATCAAAGGCCAGACCTCTGTTGGCCGTCTCGAGCGCATCGACGGCAAGCAGGCAACGGTCGTCTTCGGGCAGATGCGCACCACCGTGAAGCTCGACCGCCTCGTGCCAGCCCAGGCGCCCGAGGAGAAGGAAGCTGCCGGCGGCATCACCTTCGTAAGCCGCGAGACGCAGAACCTGATGCGCGAGACATCGCTCAACTTCCGACAGGAAATCGACGTGCGAGGCATGCGCGGCGACGAAGCCCTCAACGCCATTCAGCTCTATATCGACGATGCCATACAAGTGGGCGCCGACCGCGTACGCATCCTCCACGGCACAGGCACCGGGGCGCTGCGTCAGATCATACGCCAGTACCTCCGCACCGTGCCCGCCGTGCGCAACGCCCGCGACGAGCATGTGCAGTTCGGCGGCGCTGGCATCACCGTGGTCGAGTTTTGAGCGAAAGGAAAAAATAGAAAAAAACTGAAAAATTTTTGGGGGCAGATGTAATATTCTGCCCCTAATGTGTGTATATAAAGATAGAAGGTAACACTATCGAGAAGTGAGCCACACGCGCAACGACATACAATCCAACAATCGGACCGACGAAATCGTAAGGGGCCTCAGACGAGGCAACACGATGGCACAGAGGCAGTTCCTGCAGCTGTACGCCCCCGCTGTATTCGCGCTCATAGCCCGCCTGACGCCTAACAGCCTCGACGCAGAGGAACTCACGCAAGACTCACTGCTACGCGCAATAGTGCATATCGACAGCTACGACCCGGCACTCGCCTCGCTCTCCACCTGGATAAGCCGTATTGCCTACCGCACGGCGCTCAACAACCTACGAAACCACCCACGCCCCACCCTCTCGCTTGACAACAATCCCGATATCTCCTTACAGGCTGACGAAAAGACGGTGCAAGACTTCCTGCAGAACTCCGACGACTCGATGACCGAACTGCTACGGCAAGCCATAGACTACCTGCCACCCGACGAACAGACACTCCTCAACCTGTTCTACTTCGACGACCTGCCACTCAAAGACATTGCCTTCATCATGGAAGCGCCGCCAGGCACGCTCGCCACACGGCTGCACCGCATTCGTAAGAAACTCTACAGTTTAATCCTAACACTTCAACAGCAATGACACACTCTGCACACAACGATATCGAAAGTTGGCGCCAAGGCGACAACGGACTACGCCGTGCCCTGCAGCAGCGCAATGCGGAGTTGCCGTCGTTGCCCGAAGGGTTTGAGAACCGGATGATGCTGAAGCTCAACAACCTCGAGCAACCATCCAAGACGAAAGGCGAAGCGCCCACCAAAGCCCGGTCGCTGCATCGGCTGTGGCCACTGGCTGCCGCCCTCTCCACAGCGGCTCTCCTAGCCATAGCATTTTTAATCAACCAACAGCAGAAGACATCACCGACCGCAAAAGCAGAAATCGAACAGGCATCAACCGGCGCACGCGAACAGCAGACGATCGGCCCGGCGGTTGAGCAAGCCTCAACTGCCAGCGAGGGACCTATGGTTGCCAATGCCACCAACTCTGCCGACGGCAAGAAGCAGCAACCTGCTGCCGCAAGCAACGGCACGGCCGAAACGCAGACTGAAGCTCTCGCACACACGGCCGGAACTGACGAAGAGCCGCAGCCCCCCGCAGCACATATCACTTCAGAGCCCTCGCTCTTGGCTGAGAACACCTCCCGACACGAAGAGCCGGCCACGGAACCTGAAAGCAAGGACTCCACCATAAGCCTCAGCCCTTACGATCTGCTTATCGCACAAACGAAGCCATCAGCCACGAAGCCTTCGCACCCGAAGGAGCGCTCCAATATAATTAATGTTCGCGCGAAGGAGAGTGCTCCGCGCTTAGCACTGTCGGTAAACCTCGGCACCGCTGGCAATTTGCTTGCTTACGACGATGACATAGACGCACTCAATAATAGGCAACCAATCCCTGGAAGCAACAGAACACAGAACTATTACTTCGCTTCTGCCAATGGCTACGCCTATGACAACAACAACGTCGGTCTGGTAAAACAGCAGTACTCCGAGGACAAAGCCGCAGAAAGTATTATAGCTCCATACCACACCACAAGCCACAAGCTGCCCGTGACCATCGGGATGAACGTAAGCCTGAACATCAGCGACCGCTGGGCCGCCGAGACAGGCCTGACCTACACCTGGCTCACATCAACCACCAAGAGCGGCGACGCGCACCACCACCGCCACGAACTGCAGCGCATTCACTACCTCGGACTGCCGCTGCGCTTAAAGTTCAAATTCTTCGAACGCCGCAACTGGAGCGCCTATGCGGCGGCAGGAGGAGCTGTAGGCTTCCCCGTAAAAGCTCGCATAAGCACTACAAACTATACCGAAGGCAGCAAGACGAGCCACGCCGAGGAATCGCTGTCGGCACCCGTACAATTCTCGCTCGGCGCAGGGGCGGGCCTGCAGTACAACCTCAACAGGCATTTCGGCATCTACGCCGAGCCGCAGCTACAATGGTACATCCCCACCAACTCAGATATCACCACCTACCGCACCGAGCATCCGTTGCGCTTCACTCCGGCAGTGGGTCTGAGATGGGAAATGTAATATGTAAAGTAAATGCAAAAAACATATTAAACGATGAAAAAGATTATCCGCAGACTTTCACTATTCATGCTCATAGCGGGCGTAGCATGCTCATGCACTACTGGTGAAAACTCAGATGAAATCATCTGGGACTTCTCGCCTATCGTAGTAAGCATAAAAGTGCTTGACAGCAATGGCTACAGCGTCCTCACCACGGCCAACACCCGTAACATCACGGCTGTCTATCGCGGCATAAACTATCCGTGCAAAAGCAGGACGCGCTTTTATATGCCCGACTTCTTCGGCCTCACCCGGACCAATGACTACTTGCTGTTCGGCGAACTCGATGCCACACAGGTGTACGAGGGCGAGGAATTGGCAATAAAATGGGGCGATGGCAGCCCTGACGACGTCATAACCTTCAGCCATCAAATCACATGGGACAACAACGGGAAGCCACGTTACCGACAGTTGTTCATGCTCAACGGAAAGGTCGTCGACGGCCAGATCACCATCTACAAGGACCTCAAGACGCCCGCCCCCACAGACTCGCCACGAAGCGACATTCCACTTAACTCGGCCGAGATAGCTTACGTCAGCAGTATAAATGATTTCGGGCTCAGACTCATGCGGCAGATGACCTCCGACCCCGCCATCGCCACTAGCAACTACGTCTTCTCGCCACTAAATGCCACCTTTGCCGTGTCAATGCTCAGCTGCGGTGCCGGACTAGGGCAGACGGAGCAGACTGAAGTGTTGCGCGCATTCACCGGCCAGGCCGAGCCCGCCCACGATCTCATCAGCCAAGACGTATTCAACAGCCTCTTCCAAAAGATTATTGAATACCTGCCGCTCACCGACGCCAGCGTCAGCGCTTATCTGGCCAATGCGCTGTTCCTGCGCAATGATTTCACTCTCTATGCCGGCTATCCCGATTTCCTCGCCAACTATTATTCGGCCGACTACGCCCGGCTGGACTTCAGTTCGCCAGAGGCGCTCACCTACATCAATGACTGGAGCAAGCAGAAGACACACGGATTGCTCACCAAGACCCTCGGACACGTCAGCGCCGACGATGTGGCCTATTTCCTGAGCGCGGCAATCCTGAAGGCTGCATGGAGCGTGCCCTTCGACAAGCAGCTCACGTCAAGGCACGCTTTCACGACGGCTGATGGCACCACAGCGCAAGTGCCTATGATGCACTCCACGCGCACCGCGCCCTTCGCCACGGCTGCCGCATTCCAAGCTGTAAAACTGCCCTTCGGCAACGGGGCTTTGGAGCTTACGGCCATGCTCCCCGCCGCCGGACAGACTCCTGCGACACTCCTGCGTGAGCTCACGGCACAGCAGTTGGACGACATCGCGTGGAAAGATGCTGTTGTAGAAATCGCCCTGCCGACGTTCATCAGTCAAGCCTGCCACAGCAAACTGATTTCTCAACTTGGCGAAATAGGCATCAAACGTATGTTCTCGCCCAATGCATCATACAAGTCCATTACGCCAGATGAAGGCTTCAAAATCAACCTGCTCCAGCAGAACGTGCTCTTAGCCTTCGACGAGAACGGCTGCCAGACAGGAACGGACGCAGACAATGCTCCGGCACAAGAGGCAGAGACCGAAGCAGACCACACGTTCCTGGCCGACCGCCCATTCCTCTACTTCATCCGCGAAATCAGCTCCGGAGCTATAATCTTCACAGGCTTCTACAACGGGCCTGAGAGCGTGGCAAACTAAGAAATGAACGACATAGATTCACAAGTATGAAACGCTCACTCCACACTGCTGCCTTCGTCGGCATGCTTGCGCTGTCGTTCACATCGTGCATGACAATAATCGACAGCAACAAAGCTGACATCACCCTCATCGGGCCAACCGACGAGCCCGTGAATATCAATACCGTAAGCGACACATTCTGCACGCGCACACTGCCTGTTACAATAAAAGTGCTGAAAGATGATCTGAACAAACCTATATCCGTGGAGTCGGAGAGCTATCAGTACGCCCCCGTCATCCCCGGCAGAAAGGTGAGCGGATGGTCGATAGCTCAGGTCTTCGCGCCGCTGCCCGGCACCATCGGCCTACTCGTAGATGGCGTCACAGGCGCTATCTACAAGCCACGCCAGGATTTGTTCACCCTCGCCTATAAGGCAAAGACAGACAGCCTTACGCAGCTGCCGCCCTTCATCATGCCTGCTACTGTCTCGCCCCTTCGCCGCCATCCGGAGCGGCTGTATCGCAACGAACTATTGTTGAAAATCGGAGTCGGCGGACTGACCAGTGCGGCTTACGACGACTTTATGTTTGACCTTAAAGAGATGTACCATCTCAGTGGAAGCAGCAACAGACATTCCGGTCCGTACGTATCCTTTGCCGGGAGCTACTACTACCACTTCAACCATCACATCGCCCTCGGCGCCACCCTCGGAGTAGAGCGAAAAAGCTACAAGCTCGACAACCTCGCCTACTGCAATGAGATGCGCGAATATGCACAGCGCTACAGCGCCGAAGGCTTCTACATCTTCCCAACGACCGACCCCAGATACTATCGCACCGACTCGCCCGTCGAGGTCGGAGGCAACCTAAGGAGCTGGAGGCTATATCTTACGCCGGCCGTCAAATGGACGTGGGCCTACTACACCAATGTCTCGCTCTACTCCCGCCTCGCCTTTGGCGTTTCTTACCAGCACCTGTCGTTCAGCGGACAGCGCAAAGACACACAGCTCGACACCGAGCGCCACCGATGGCTACCGGCCGGGCAGCTGTCATTCATCGGCCTGGAATACAGGCATTCAAACTTAGGCTCTTTCATCGAATTAGGCGTCGGTAACGAAGGCATCCTTTCGGCCGGCATAGCACTTCGCTTCTGAACTCATTTTTCTCTCGGCCGGTCCGTTCACAGAGTAATTTAAGCCCGAAGCGCTGAAAAGAAAGGCTAATTTGCTGCGAATTAGAAAAAAAGTCGTACCTTTGCGCACAATATAATATATATATGTACGCGCGATGACCGACAACTCATTCAGCGACCGCCGCCAGACGCGCGCCTTCGCAGCCTACTACGGGCTTTGGGTGGGCATGTTCTGGGCGGCCAGCTTCCTGCTTACGGTATATTCCATTAGCCACCCCGGCGCGGGAGGCCTCGGGCTCTTAATCGGGCTCGGCTCGCTGCCGCTGGCCGTATGGCTGCTGCGCGGCTTCCGCCAGAGCGTGGCGCCGCTGCCGCTCAGGCGGGCGTGGTATATGGCGTGGATGATGTTCATTGGGGCTGCACTGCTGTGCACCGCGGCCCAGTACGTCTATTTCGCCTACTTCGACGGCGGACAGCTCGTGCGCGCCTATTCCGACATCATGCAGCAGCCCGAGATGCACGATATGGTGCAGCAAATGATGCCCGGACAGGACGTCGACGCAGTGATGAACGAGGCCCTGACGGCCTTCAGCACCACCCCACCCTCGCAGCTCGCGCTGCAGTTCATGTTCTGGAACGTACTCATAGCCACCTTCTTCGCTTTCCCCACCGCCCTCTTCTCGTTCACGAGACCGAAGGGAGATTGAAAATTGAAGATTGAAGATTGAAAATTGGAAGTTACCTCACCACATCATTATCACCCAGCCTTGGGTTTAGTTCCGGGCGGTCCGTCCGCCCGGGCTGCATCCCTCTCCTTCGGATATGAAAAGTGAAATATCGTCTATCGTCTACGCGTAGGCCGCATGCGGCCGTAAACTTCTGAGGCGATGAGCCGAAGAAGCCCCACGAAGACAGATTTAAGTTCAGATTTAAGTAAGATTTAAGTTCCAAAAACATTGAACTTTGAAATTTGAAATTTAAAATAAACCCCAAAATAATGGACCTCTCCGTAATCGTACCCCTCTACAACGAAGCCGAATCGCTACCCGAGCTGCACGCTTGGATAAAGCGCGTCATGGACGCCAACGGCTTCACCTACGAAATAATCTTCGTCAACGATGGCAGCACCGACACCTCATGGCAGGTCATCGAGAGTCTCGCTGCCGAGAACCCCGAAGTCAAAGGCATCTGCTTCCGCCGCAACTACGGCAAGAGCCCCGCCCTCTACTGCGGCTTCGAACGCGCCGAGGGCGATGTCGTCATCACCATGGACGCCGACCTCCAGGACTCGCCCGACGAGATTCCCGAGCTGCGCCGCATGATCGTGGAAGATGGCTATGACCTCGTCAGCGGTTGGAAACAAAAGCGCTACGACCCGCTCTCGAAGACCATCCCTACCAAGCTCTTCAACGCTACAGCGCGCGCCGTGAGCGGCATTCACAACCTCCACGACTTCAACTGCGGACTGAAAGCCTACCGCCGCGACGTAATCAAGAACATCGAGGTCTATGGCGAGATGCACCGCTACATTCCTTACCTGGCCAAGAACGCAGGTTTCGACAAGATCGGAGAGAAAGTCGTTCACCACCAGGCACGCAAATACGGCAAGACCAAGTTCGGCCTCAACCGCTTCGTAAACGGCTACCTCGACCTCATGACGCTCTGGTTCCTCAGCAAATTCGGGCAGCAGCCGATGCACGTCTTCGGACTGCTGGGATCACTGATGTTCGTGCTCGGTTTCATTGCTGTGGTCGTCGTGGGCGCCAGCAAGCTCTACGCCCTGGCTAACGGCATCCCCGCACGCCTGGTCACCGATTCGCCATATTTCTACATCGCACTCACGATGATGCTCCTCGGCACACAACTCTTCGTGGCCGGCTTCCTCGGCGACCTCATCAGCCGCAACTCCGAACAGCGCAACAGCTATCAGATCAAGGAAGAGATTTAGAAGACCCACCCCCAACCCCTCCCATAAGGGAGGGGAGAAAAGTCACCTTTCAAGAATTACAATCTAAATGTACCTCAATAATTGGTCTAAAATAATCAATACAAATTATTTCTCATTGCGCCACCATTCTCCCCTCCCTCACGGGAGGGGTATGGGGGTGGGTCTTCTCCCCTCCCTCACGGGAGGGGTTTGGGGGTGGGTCTTTGGCTTGCTAATCTTCACCTCCTGCGACAACTTCTCGTGCCCCTTGAACAACTCCGTCGAGAGCGTCTACGCATTCTATGCCGCCGAGCGCGACGACGCCGGAGAACTCATAACGGGGCGAGCCGTGAGCATCGGCGACACACTCACCGTCAGAGCCATCGACATCGACTCCGTAATAGCCAACAAACTCATCAACGCCAGCGGCATGAAACTGCCAATGAGCTACTATAACGAAACCGACGTGCTCGAACTGCTGTTCACCGACACACAAAACCGCACGGGGCGCGACACACTCTGGATAACAAAGCACAACCAGCACCACTGGGACGACCCCTCGTGCGCAGTGCACATCTGGCACACCATCACCGACCTGCGCTCGACACACAACCTCATCGACACCGTAGTCGTCAGCAACCCCGAAGTCAACTACGACGGCCTCGAGAACATACAAATCTATTTCCGCACAAGCCAAGAAAGCGATGAAGAAGCCACTCAAGAATAGACTCGCATGCGCAATGCTCTTGCTAATCTGCCCCTTCGCAACAACTGAGGCACAGAATGTGAAGCAGACCGCCACCGACGGCGCCGAAGCCGCCGACACCACCCTCACCGTGGGCGATGCCGTCAACGAGGCCATTGCGAAAGCCAAAGGCAAGGGCGAGAAGAAAATATATTTCATCAACGGAGCAGCCGTGGGAGCCGACTTCGTAGGATTCGCCATGAAAGCACTAGGCTCCGACTGGCGACACATGGAAGTGCTCGGGCGCATCAACATTCTCGACCGCTACTTCCCCATAGCCGAACTCGGCATTGGCGAAGGCGACCACGAAGGGCGCGACATCGAGAATCATTTCAAAGTGAGAGCGCCATATTTCCGCGTCGGAGCAGACTACAACTTCTCGAAAAAGCACAATGCCAACCGAATGATGGCAGGACTGCGCTACGGATTCTCAAAATACACCTACGACCTCGAAGCCGCAGAGCCCCTCACCGACCCCGTATGGCATGCTACACAGCCCTTCCAGCTGCACGACCTCGACGGCCGATGCCACTGGATGGAAGTCGTCTTCAGCCTCGAGACTCGCATATGGACCATTGTGCACCTCGGATGGGACATCCGCATAAAAGCCAAACTCAGCCAAAAACACTCACCCGTAGGCGAACCATGGTACATCCCCGGCTACGGCAAGACGGCCAGCAGCACCGCCTGGGGCGGCTCATTCAAGCTACTATTTGACATCTGAACTTTAGAGCTTGAGGCTAGTCTCTCTATTGCCGGGTCGACCTTGCAGGCCTCAAAATCTCAAGAAAATCTTTTCGAAAATCTATCAAGCATCATCCTCAGTGATTACATCTTAGAATCTTGAATTATTTTATATTAGATTTTTGATAGATCTTGAGCGAAGCGACCTATAGATTTTAGAGTTGAGAGCCAATTCAACGTTCTTCACGAAGCAGCAAAGCCGAGCGCAATGGTCAACGGTCAATGATCAATGGTCAATGATCAATGGTCAATGATCAATGGTCAATGGTCAACGTTCTTCGCGAAGCGAAACCCTAAACGATAAACCCTAAACGATAAACGATAAACGAAACATGTCCGATCCCCTCAACCCCATCGACCCCGATCAGAAGTTTGATCCGCTGACGCCTGCCGATGCGCCCAAGAGCCAGTGGCGACGCTGGCACCTGCCCGTGCTAGCGCTCTTTGCCATAGCCTCCTACCTCATCATAACACGGCGCAACGCCCCCGCGCCATACCAGAAAGACGAAGGCGCCGTATTCGGAACATTCTACCACATCACATATCAGTCGCGACAGCAGCTGAAGGACAGCATCGAGGCACAGCTCAAAGCCGTCGACCAAAGCCTCTCGATGTTTAACCCCACCAGCACCATCAGCCGCATCAACAGCGGCGAGAGCACGCAGACCGACTCGCTCTTCCGCACCGTCTTCCGGCTAGCGCAACAAGTGTCGGCCGACACCCGCGGAGCATTCGACATCACCGTGGCGCCACTCGTCAATGCCTGGGGCTTCGGATTCAAAAACGGAACACTGCCCGACAGCGCCGCCGTCGACAGCCTCCGCACGCTCATAGGTTGGCAGCGCGTAAGCCTCAGCACCGACGGCAGCCTACGTCGCGACGACCCGCGCATCATACTCGACTGCTCCGCCATAGCCAAAGGCTTCGGCGTAGATGTCGTAGCCAACTACCTGCGCGCCCAAGGAATCGTGAACTATATGGTAGAGATCGGAGGCGAAGTCGTCGTCAGCGGCGTCAACCCTAAAGGCGAACCATGGCACGTAGGCATCAACCGACCCATCGACGACCCCGAGAGCACAGCATCAGAGCTCGACACCATTCTCGCCATCACCGACTGCGCCATGGCCACCAGCGGCAACTATCGCAACTTCTACACCACCGAAGACGGCCGACGCGTGGCACACACCATAGACCCAGCCACAGGCTACCCCGTGCAGCACAGCATCCTCTCGGCAACAGTGCTCGCTCCCACATGCGCACAGGCCGACGCCTTCGCCACATCGTTCATGGTCATGGGCCTCGACAGCGCACGCGCCATACTCGC
The DNA here is from genome assembly GCA_017429945.1 of Bacteroidaceae bacterium. Classification (GTDB taxonomy): domain Bacteria; phylum Bacteroidota; class Bacteroidia; order Bacteroidales; family Bacteroidaceae; genus Physcousia. The sequence goes on along the minus strand of JAFRNY010000017.1, from coordinate 1,011 downwards.
GCGCCACCCCGAGCTCTCGGCCTACCTCATCTACGACTCCCTCGCCAACTACCGCACCTACTCCACCATCGTCGAAAACCAGTGACGGCGCCGCACATCTTATAAGACGCATAAAAACGTAAAGTGTAACTTCCACCAGCCTCACATGTCAGTCGAGCACGGATATTTAACATCTTTTATAGGTAAACTTCTTGGCCGTTTTGCGTTATATGGGCAGAAAGACCAAGAAACGACAACTATGGAAGATAGCCTGATGACTGAACAAGAGTTTGAGCAGCTGGTGGAGCGCCTGCGCCCCCGGCTGATGCTGATGGGGCGTGAGTTCTTCGGCTCCGACACCGAGGCCGAAGAGGTCGTGCAGGAGACGTGGCTCCGGGCATGGGGCGTGCGCGACCGTGTGGAACTTACCGATGCCTACGTCCTCCGCATCGCACGCAACGTCTGCGTATCGCTCTGGCGTGGGCAACGCTTGCAGATGAATCGCGAGGCCGATGTCCACGCCGACAGCGTCACCGCAGACACCGTTACACCTCAAGAGGAGCTGGAGGAACGCGAGAACTCCGAGTGGCTCCAGTCGCGCCTGCTGCGTCTGCCCAAAGCCGAGCGCGAGGTGTGGCAGCTCTTCTACGACGAAGGGCTGACCGTAGAGGAGATTGCCAAGGCGCGAGGCACCTCCGTGGGCACCGTCCGCAAGACCATCTCCAACGTGCGGAGCACCTTGCGCAAGGACGTGCGCCGTCATTTCATCAACCTGCGCCATCTGCTTCTCTTCATCCTCATCGCCCTCGCCACGGGTATCGGTGTGGCCGCCATCATCAGCCCGTCAGGACATGTGCGCGGCATCATTCGTAAGGCCTTGCACTTGCCCGAGGACACCACCATCTACGACAATGTGGAGGTGATGCCAACTTACCACAAGGACATCGATGCCCTCTACCGCCACATCGCGGCAGAGATTCACTATCCCGAAGGAGCCATGGCCGACAGCGTGCAGGGACGTGTCATCGTCCG
>JAFRNY010000016.1 GCA_017429945.1 Bacteroidaceae bacterium | reverse complement strand
TGGCGAGACAATAACCTTAGCACGTTCGTTGATATTCAAGAAGTGCTTCAGACCTCCTGCATGGTCACTATGTCCGTGAGAGATAAACACATAGTCCACCCTACTGAGGTCGATACCCATCTTCTCTGCATTGCGGATAAAGATGTCACTTGCTCCAGTGTCCAGCAAAATGCGATGCTTGTCGGTCTCTAATAGAATCGACAGGCCATGCTCTGTTTCGAACTGGCTGTCATTTGTACGGTTATCAGATAGTACTGTCCACTTCATTATATATACTTTTGTCGAATAGCCTTTGGAAGTTTGGACGCTACAAGTTGATAGGACTCTTTTATCCATTCCTTGACGTGAGTATCATCCAACTGCTCATAATATACATCGCTCCAATGCTTCTTATTCCAATGATAGGCTGGTGTTACTGCGGGAAATTGTGCCCGAAGTTCCTCATTCCTTTCAGGGGACAACTTCAATGCGAGCCTTGGCTCGCCATCCTTCATATCATACCTGCCACCGCCTAACCAAAGACAGACAAATATTTTTCCCTCCAGACGGAAGGTGATGATGTCATCGCCAAATGGCTGGTCTTCAGTTACTCCAAAAAATGATAACGTGTATTCTCTTAATTGTTCAATGTTCATATCTATTCCATTCTTCCCCATTTCATTTCTTCACCCTCCTTGTCATACTGCTTACGCTTGCCGGTAGGAGGCTCAGTCAGGGTTATCTTTACTACCGCTGTTCTTTCCAAACTGCGTGCGATGGCATCGTCGAAGGCATCCAAGTGTTTGGGAAGTAATCGCAGACAGATAGCCCTCAGAGCCTCTATCTTTTCGTCTCTATTCGTAACCATCTCTGCCTTGCCAACAGCCATCGCAGATTTGTACTGTAGCGTGAAGCTGCCATCCTTCGGACCGACAGTCGGCGTGCATCGGGTTACTGCCGACAATGCCACATTCGGATTGGCGGCTATGCAGTCCAACTTATCGCCCTCCAAAGCACAATGAAAGTAAAACGTCCTCTCGTCCGTGCGAGCCAACGACAGGGGCACACCATAAGGGCTGCCGTCTGGTCGTGTGAAACTGACAGTGACATACGGTGCCTTATCCAATACCTCCATAGCGAAGGCTGCATCCATTGCTCTGCTTGCTTTTCTCATTGCCTATTATACCTTTTTCATCTTAGTCTGTTTTATGAATCGACTACAAAGATAAGAAAAATATTCCATATTCCCGTAGATGTGGATATGCATTTTTAGGATATATTATGATTCTTGCCGAGGTTTCGGACGGCGTTTTTCCGGGCAGAAAAAGCCCCACCGAGGGTTTCGGCAGGGCTGTATTCAATTTGGAGCTGCGGGTTTACTCGTCGCCGCCGCCGCAGCTTGGCGTGGGGTCGGGAGTCGGGTCGGGAGTGACGGGTGTCACGTCACCGCTGTCAGAACTGTCGCCGCTGTCAGAGCCGCCGTCGGGTGTAGGTGTCGGCGTATCGCCGCCGGTCTTGCCGCCGCTGATATAGTACAGTTTCGCGCGCTCCTCGATGCCGAAGAGGACGTTGATGAGGGCTGTCAGTGAGGCCTATGGCGACAGCACGGCGAGGGCGTTCAGCACGTCGTAGGCCTTGCGGATGGCCTGGTCGGTGGCCTTGCGGGCGTCGGCCTGTTCGCCCTTCACCTTGGCGCTCTCGTGGTCCACGCGCAGGGCCACTAATTGCAGCACCTTCTGGGCCTGCACCACGGCCTTCCCGACCCACACGTCGATGCCCAGCTCGGCCAGCGTGTAGTCCGTGGCGGCCTGCCACTGCTGCGCCATGTTGAGCACCTTGCGCGCCTCGGCCTCGAAGCCGTCGCTGACGTGGAAGTTGAAGTCCTTGAACAGCTGCACGGCCATCTCCGCCTTGCGGCGCAGGGGCTCCGTGTCGGGCAGGTAGAGCAGGCCGTTGAGCACGTTGTGGACGGTCGACATGTACTTGTCCTCCAGTGCGTCCTCGCGCTTCAGGTCGCCCGAGGCGAAGTCCTTGCCCGAGAAGCGCTTGTAGGCCGTGTCCTCCGCCTGCCGCGCCTGATGCACGGCGTTGCGCGCTGCGATGAACATCGCGTTATCGGTCTCGAACTCGGCGAAGCGGTCGTCAATCTGCTGCGTCACGCCGTCGTGGTTCTTTCAGTCGCTTCGCTTTATGAAAGCGGCAGAGCCGAGCGGGCGTTGGTCAGTTGTGCCAGATAGCTCGTCGTCAATGTTTTCTGTGCCATAATCTTCTGTTTTTTGTTATACAATACGAAAAGTTGTCGTTTCCTTATCTCATAGTAGCACCGCTCACAGCGGAGAGGCATCGTCCTATCCTCATCGTAGCACCGCTCACGGCGGAGAGGCATCGTCCTGGCCTCCAAGTAGCACCGCTCGCGGCAGAGAGGCATCGTACTGGCCTACAAGTAGCACCGCTCGCGGCGGAGAGGCTTGTTCCTTTCCTCCAAGCAGCACCGCTCGCGGCAGAGAGGGTTATGATAGAGAGGAGGGCGGCGCCGTCCGCGCCGTGGCTTCTGGGGCCGCCCTCCTTGGCTATGTTTTACGGCTGATAGACTAGCGGGCTGGTCCGGAGATAGCTATCGCCATTGTTCTCGAAAGACCCCTCGTTGAGGTACACCGTGCCGCCTATGGTTATCGCGCCGCAGTATTCCATATAATCGCTCTCAGAAGTTCCAATGCTGTATGTGGAATAGGAACCCTTATTAACTGTCACTTTGGTGACGCCGTCGGTGATGGTGATGTTTTGGAAATAAGCTTCTCGGCCGCCGATGCCGGGTGCTTCATCGCAACCCGTAGCCGTCACGGTGCCGCCACTGATGGTGATGTCGCCGAATTCGCGTTCATATGAATAGCCGAGGCCGATGCCGGCTCCGTGAGAACCACCCGTAGCCGTAATGGTGCCGCCGCTGATGACGATGCTGCCGCAGTTGTCTTCGATGTTGCCACCGATGCCGGCTCCGCTGTTGCCCCCCGTAACGGTGAGTGAGCCAGTGCCACGGATGGTGAGCGTTTTACCTTCCGGCACATAGATTCCAGCATACATATAACCTCCATTCACGGTATTATTTCCTTCGAGGATGATGGTGGCATCACCTAAGCATTTGATGCCAGGGCATGCTGAGCTGGGGTCTAAGGTCCCGTTGTCGTTTACCACATCCCTGAGCGTCACCGTAGCACCATCTGCGACAGCAACTTTGCAAGAAAAGGCGGTAGCTGAGCCTGTCACGATATAGCCGTCGGGAATCACTAATTCATCGTCGAGGTAGGTTCTGCCCGAGAGGCTGATGATGGGAGACATCTTCACCCCAATCTCGTAGTACTGGCCGTTGGTGAACGAAACGCCAGTCTTCTCGTAGAAGTAGGTGTTACCACCGGCGGTGGCGGTCAGCGTGACGGTCTGGCCCGAGAAGCCGGGCAGGGCGACATAGATTTCGCTGGTGGCTGAGGCGGGGGTGATGGTGTAGTCGGTGGTGCCGTCGTTGACCACGAGCTGCGTGGCGCTAATGGCCGAGGTGGTCTTCTTGTCGGTGAGCGAGAACTTCACGATGGCCTGCTTGTTCTCGAAGTTGGCATCGGTGGCGGTAACTGCCGAGCCGCTGACCGTGGCGGTCACCGTAGCCGTGGCATAGTCGCAGTTGGCGGCTATGTGTTCGATGGTGCCGTTCTGCGAGGCATAGCTGGGGCTGAGGAATTTCAGCGTGAGCGTCTCGCCGTCGGTGGGCAATGTGCTGAGGTCGCCCTTCAGCTTGGTGCTTGCGCCGCTGGTCTCGGCCGTCAGCTCGCCTATCTCGGCATTGGAAGAGTTATAGACCTTCACCTTATCGCCCTCGGCCCATGTGGCGTTGAGCGCCTTGCCGTCGAGCGAGAGGGCGCGGGTGGTGGCGTCGCCGCCCTTCGAGGCGTTGATGGTCATGGTGTACTTACCCGTCGGGTTGGCGGGCTGCTCGCCGGTGATGTTGTCGTCGCTGGAGCAGGCGGTAAACACGGTGGCCGATGCCATCAGCAGGACGGCCATTGATAGGATATTTTTCTTCATAGTCGTGTCCTCCTTATTTATTCTTCGTCCCATTCTTCTTGCGCTTCACCATAGCCCGAGCGCATGGACTGTACGCCGCTACCTGCCATGAGGTGCGTCTGCTGTTGCAACTGGACGATGTTCATCGTCGGTTTCTGATAGTCTTTTCTTTTCATTGTCTTTTGAATTGAATTAAAATTGTTATAAAAAATGTTTGTTTCTTAGTGTCTGTCGCCGTCCCCGCCGCCGTCTTCCGACGGGGACAAAAAAACAAGCCGACTTCTCTTGCCGGAATGCAAGAAAAGTCGTATATTGACGCGGGCGACCCGCGCGTAAAATAAGAGGTGTTATTGTCTCTCTTATATTGGCGAGCGCCTGAGAGAGAGAGAGAGAGAGATTTCTAAGACAAAACCAAGAGTGAGGCACTTAATAAATGTTAAGGAGCCTCATTTTCTTCATTTATAGGCTTGAGACAACAGTTTTTGCTGTAACGAATGAGTCATTTTTCCGTTTTCGTTAC
>JAFRNY010000015.1 GCA_017429945.1 Bacteroidaceae bacterium | reverse complement strand
TAGAAGTTAAGAAAATTAGAAAATAAGAAAATTAGAAATTCGTTTCCGTTTACTTCAGCGCCTATTAGCGTCTTAGAAAATCATTATGTCAATTACGGCAATTCGTTTCAAAGTCATTCGTGGGTATTCGTGTCGCAGAAAAAGCGGGAGGGCGCAGCCTCGCGGCTCCGCCGCCCCCTAATACATTCAACACTGCACCGGCCAAAAGTGAACAAATCAACAATAAAAGTTGAGGCCGTGATGGTGCAGCCGACCGACAGACGATTCACATCGGCAGCGGCCGCAAATTGCTATTATAACTATATTGGCCCAGGGCTCATTCAGGACTATAAGAGAACTTATTTGTCCGATTTGCACCTAAGCCGCTGCAAATATACACCTTTTAACACCCCCCCTTAATTTTTGCGAACTTTTTTGTGCTTGAACCGAATTTTTACTGTAACTTTGCCGCTGAATATGAAATTGGACCCGTCAGAGGCCGAAAACGAAGGCATCAGACGGGGTCCTTTTGTGCGGAAATGACTCTTAAACATAATTCTTACTTTCACACGAATAGGCATAAATAGACTTCACACGAATTACCATAAATATATCTCACAAATATTCATAAATTCAAATCATAACTAAAACAAAAAAACAAATGAAACAACAACTACTCAAAAAGACCTGGCTGCGATCCCTCCTCCTCGCAGCCATCACGCTCCTGACGGGAGCTACAAGTGTGTGGGGGGAGACGGTGACATTTGATGCGACCACTGATGTCACAAATGATTCGCATACTTCGTATACAACTACAGTTGAAACTTTCAATTGTAATGATGGCTCTACATGGACTGCTACTGGCTTCCAGGAAACAAAAAATACAGATATCGGCATAGGTAAAGGCGGAGCAAACTATCTTCAGACACCTATTGTCAATGGAACAATTACCTCTGTAGCTGTCACTTGGTCTGGTAATACGAGTTATTACCTCGCTTTGCAGACTACAGACGGTACTGAATTAGAAGCTAAACAAAATTCTTCGACTTCAACGACTCAAACTTTTACTGTTTCAGGTTCATATAATCAGCTGAGATTAGTTGCACGTCGTAATTCTGGAACAAGTAACGCTCTCGCAAAAATATCCAAAGTTGTCGTTACTTATTCAACTGGTGGCTCCGTCACCCCCACCTGTGCCACTCCGACCTTCTCTCCAGCCGCAGGAGCTGTCTTTTCCGATACAAAAGTAAGCATCAGCAGCACTGATGGTGCTACCATCTATTACACCACCGACGGTAACGACCCAACCACCAGCAGCAGTGTTTATTCCAGTCCTATCGCAATAACAGAAGCCACAACCATCAAGGCTTATGCTGTAAAGGCTGATTATAACGACAGCGAGATTGCTACTGCTGTATATACCATCAAACAAGCCGTCAGCGGTTACACCATCGACTTCGAGAGCGACCTTGACTGCTATACGGATTGGACGTTCAATAATATTGGCACCTCAAACACAGCTATCACTGCTCATGGCGGCAGCAAGTATGGAGCCAATATTAACGCGAGTGGCAATGGAGTTACCACAGCTTTCATTCAGACCAACGAGCCAATCGCTTTACCCAATACTTTCACTTGCTATGTTAGTAAGGCCTCCACTAATACTACTGCTTCCACTTGGATAGTTCAGGTTTCAAGCGACGGCAGCGAATGGACGGATGTGGGTGATGGCCAAAGCGCAGCCTCTATGGAAAAAGGCACATGGGTTGAATATACAGTCAACTTGAGTGGTTATTCGAATGTTTATGTTAAACTCTCCTATGGTAGTAGCGGCGCCATCCGCACTGTCGATGATATCAGCATCACCATGCGCGAGCCAGATGAAAAGATTACGCCAGTTGTAACTATTGACGCAACAGGCCTTACGACAGACCTCGCAGGTTCAACGAACGTAAGCGCAGGCACAGCCACCGCTACCGTCACCAGCGGCGATACGACCATCGAAGGCGCTACCGTGACGTGGTCAAGCAGCAACACGGGCGTTGCTACAATTGATGCCTCTACAGGCGCCGTAACACTCATCGCTGTAGGCACTACCGCGCTCACAGCTACCTTCGCAGGCGATGACGACTACAATGAAGCATCTGCTACGTTCGAACTCACAGTCATCGACAGCAACGCTCCTGGCGGACAGGACAACCCCTACACCGTAGCTCAGGCCTTAGGGGCAACGCCCTCAAGCGGAAATTCCGAGACGGTTTACGTTCGAGGTATTGTCTCGGCCTTCTATGGAGAAGCAACGGGAATTACAGGCGACAATTACAATCGCTATTATATCTCCGACGATGGCACAACGACCGACCAGCTACTGGTTTATCGTGGCAAGGGCCTGAACAACGTCGCTTTCTCAAGCGACGACGACCTTCTCATTGGAGATGTAGTTGTTATCACCGGTCAGCTGACCACTTACAACTCCACGAAGGAGTTTGCGGCCAACAACTATATCGTAAGCCTTTCTCGTGAGAAGCAAGACCCGACTATACCAGTAAGTGACGTCACTGTGGCTTACGGCAGCACATTCACATTTGATGACTCTAACGTAGAGGGCGGCGATGTAACGCTCACTTCAAGCATCACCAAAGTTGCCACCGTCAACGGCCTCACTATTACACCCAAAGCTGTCGGCACAACTACAATCACTGTGGCCACAGCCGAGAGTGTTTCATACAACGCTGGCATCGCCACCTTCACGCTGACCGTCACCGCTCCTGAGGGACAGACGACAGCACCTGATATGAGCGTGGGTGAAGTAATCTTCTACGAGCCGTTTAATGCGGCTAATGGTACCGGCCCCAGCGGAGACATATGGAATGGCACAATCGCTAACACCGATTTCGCCGCTGACAATGAAGGTTGGAGCGGGAATCATGGTATGTACTCTGGTGACGGATGTGCAAAATTCGGTAAGTCTAAGGAAGACGGCGATGCAATAACTCCAGCGATTGCTTTCAACGCCTTAGAAACCTACACTCTTACGTTCAAGGCCGGAGCTTGGAATGGTGATAACACAACACTCGTTCTCTCCTGCGACGATGCAAACGCCGTCATAGGAACAACAACCTTCACGATGTTGAACAATGCTTGGAGCGAATACACGACTACCATCAAAGCAGCTGCCGGCAGCAAGCTGACCTTCGCTTCAACGGGCACGTCTTATGGCCGTTTCTTCCTTGATGACGTTAAGGTTGAGATTCCAGCAGGTGCACAAGCAGAAAGCTATACAATTCCCTCTTCCGGCGTTGGCACTTACTGCTCGCAGTACCCCATCAACCTCGACGAACTGCCCGATGGTGTAACGGCTTACGTCGTGGAGAGCCAGACAAGCACGAGCGTGACGCTCGCCGAGCTCACCGGCTCCATCAAGGGCGGCGTTGGCTTCGTGCTTAAAGGCACGCCCAACACGCCTGTTACGTTTACCTTCGCCGACAGCGAGACAGTACCAGAGACGAACCAGCTCTATGGCACCATCGCTCCTACATACGTGGCTGAAGGGACGGTATATGGTATGCAAGGCGGTCAGTTCCATTCCAACAACTCTGGTACAATTCCTGCACATCGCGCTTACCTGCTCGCCGAGGAGGGCTCGAGCATCAAGGCTCTGACTCTTGTCTTCAAGGACGCCGACGGCATCACGGAGACGAGCACCATCACCGACGCACAGACTATCTACAATCTCACAGGCCGTCGCCTGCAGGGCATGCAGAAGGGCGTGAATATTGTAGGCGGAAAGAAGGTGCTGGTGAAATAGGTTAATGTGAAAATAAATAATAAGAACGAAAATGAAAAAGATATATATGATTCCGTCTGTGGAGGTGCTATTAGTAGCACCAGCCACACTCATCGCCGAGAGCCTGCCCAAAAGCACTGACCCTATTGACCCCGAAGATTTCGAAGTCAAGGAGCAGCGCCGTGATGTTAGCAACGTCTGGGATGACGACTGGAGCCGGTAACAATGGAAAATGTATAATGTATAATTGACAATGTATAATTGACAATTGACAATTGACAATGAATAATTAAGCCCGCTCGGCCTCAGTGGCTGAGCGGGCTTTTCTTGCACCGAACGTTAAATATTTTGCAAAAAGCGTTGGCGTAACGAAAAAATCGTTACCTTTGCGGCGCAAAGGTCATTTATCTTAACAGCAAAGATGAAAAATAGGTTTATTCTTTGGCTCGCTGCCCTCGCGTGCAGCCTCCTGGGGGCACGGCAGGCAGCGGCAGCGGTCCTCGACGACGGCGTGTACTCTATCTCTTGCCAGCAGGCCGAGGGCTATGTGGCCCTTGGCGGCAAGCACGGCATGGACCCTTATATCTGCTTCATCAATGATCCGACGATAGCGGCCGACGGCTACTGGGTGGTCACGAACACGCGCTCGGGCTACACTTTCCGCAACGAAGTGAGCGGCGAATACCTGGTGTGGACCGACGGGCGCGAGGACCAGTACTACAAATGGCTGACGCTGGCCACCGAGCCTGAGACGCCCAGCCAGTTCTGGACCGTGGAGCAGAACGACGACGGCACGCTGAGCATACGCAGCGTGGCCAGCGACGCCTACTACTGGAACCTGCGCGCCAGCCAAGGCATGCTCGGCACCTACGCCGGCAGCACGCGATCGGCCAACGAGCGCTTCACGTTCACCAAGAAGGGCGCACAGCCCGACCCGGGGCCCGGTCCCGACCCCGGCCCCGATCCCGTGGACCCCGCCACGATGACGCAGTTCCCCGCGGCGCTGCACGTCTATCTCAACGACGGGCGTGTGGAGGCCTACCCCCTCGACTACGTGACGTCGCACACCGAGGCGGGCGGTCAGTTGGTGGTGGCTACGAACATCGGCCAGACGTTCACCTACGCCCTGGCCGACGTGGCGCGCGTGAGCGAGGAGGCGCCGACGGACTTCCCACAGTTCGAGTCGTTCAAGTTCAACAATAAGTTCAACGACCAGCTCTTCACCGACGCCCTGGGCGAGATCGTGGGCGACACCGTCAACGTGACAATCGCCGCCATAGGCAAGCGCCTGACGCCCTCGTTCAAGGTGCCGGAGGGCACGCTGGTGTATGTGGGCAGCGAGCTGCAGGAGAGCAAGGCGAGCCGCCTGCGCTTCGACCACGACATATATTATACGCTCACGCGCGCGGGAGCCACAATACTGCTGCCCACGGCCGACGGCGGTTATGCCATGCAACCCTACGGGCGCCTGGTGTGCGTGCACGTGGATTGGCTCACGGACCGCGCCGAAGTGCCTGCGATCTACATCACTACGGCCGACGGGCAGGCCATCACGAGCAAGGACGTGTTCAAGGACGCCACCATAAGCATCGACGGCCACGGCATATTCCCCTCGATGGAGGAGACGGCCGTGCAGATCAAAGGGCGCGGCAACAGCAGCTGGGGATGGCCCAAGAAACCCTACCGCCTGAAGTTCGCCGAGAAGCAGAAGCCGCTGGGCATGACGGCCGGCAAGAGCTGGGTGCTGCTCTCCAACTATCAGACGGGCTCGCTGATGTCGAACGCCATAGGCATGAAGGCCGCCAACCTCATGGGCGCTGCGGCCGCCAACCACATCGTGCCCGTGGACGTTTATCTCAACGGAGCCTACCGCGGCAGCTACAATCTGACGGAGAAAGTGGGCTTCGCGAACAACAGCGTGGACCTCGCCGACGAGACGGCGGCGGCGCTGCTCGAGCTCGACTCCTACTACGACGAGCCCGCCGGACAGAAGTTCCGCTCCACGCCCTACAACCTGCCCATCAACATCAAGGAGCCCGAGTTCGGCGTAGATGACACGCGCCTGACGCTCGACGTCGTGCGCAACAGCTTCAACGCCTTCATGACGGCTCTGTACAAGGGGCAGAACATCTCGCGATACGTAGATGTGGAGCAGCTGGCGCGCTTCCTCATGGTCAACGAGCTCATCTGCAACTTCGAGCTTTATCACCCCAAGAGCACGTTCTGCTACCGCGAGAGCTTCGAGAGCGACACGAGCAAGTATGTCTTCGGACCCGTGTGGGACCTCGACTGGGCTTTCGGCTACGAGGGCCACGGCCGCTACTTCCAGGACAACGCCACGAGCAACTACTGGATTAATATGCCCAGTTTCGAAGTAAGGCAGTTCATGCAGGACCTGCGCTGGAAGTACGCCCCGCTCAGCACCAAGTACGAGCAGCTGTGGGAGGAATTCATGCGCGACGACCTCGAGGAACTGAAAGAATACGTGCAGGACTACTACGACTTCGCACACAACTCGTTCGACCTCAACCGCACCATCTGGGGCGACCGCACGGACTATGCCAAACAGGTCGATGTGGCCGCCAACTGGCTGCAGACGCGTGCCGACAAGATCTATCAGGACATCCTCGACGGCGTGAAGCCCGAGACGGTGACGCCCGTGGAGCCCGTGGAGATTGAGCTGGCCAACAACAAGCTCTACACCATCACCTGCCGCCGAGGCGGGCTCGTGCTCAACGACGACCACACCGGCATCGACGCCGGGCAGACGCGCACATGGGCGCCCGAGGAGGACTGCCGCTTCGCTATCCTGAACATCGAGGGCAGCTACTATCTCTACAGTCCTGTCACGAAGATGTTCCTGCACTGGAGCAACGACGGCACATGGGTGCCTGAGCTGGGCTCGCCAATAGCTTTTGACAGCTCGTTCCCCGACGACGAATATGAGTATATGATCAGCACCACCACCGAGGACGGCGCCACGCTCTGGTTCAACAACAACTCGCAGACGATGGTCATCAACAGCTGGAACACGCCCGACGACGGCGACCGCTGGCTCATAGAGGAAGTGGCCGATTTCGACCCGACCGAGGCTCTCGAGCTGGCCCGAGGGAGCATGTTTGACGTGACAATGAATATCCTCTTCGACGGCGAAGTCATAGGCTCTGAGACGCGCCAGCTGCCGCGCGGAGCCGAGATGCCGGAGCCATCAGAGGCTTGGAACAACGCTTTCGTCACGCTCGAGCCAGTGGGAGCACATCCCATCGTCGTCAGCGAGGACGTCAGCGTGGACTACGAAGCCGTATGGGCCGGGCCCTTCGCCTTCACCACGTCAGAGGACGACGCCACGTGGTACAATATGACCATCCGCTCGGCATACATCGTGAGCATGCAGGACACCGAGCCCTACTATCCCGCCGCCATCGACGACAGCGAGTCGCTGCGCAAGCCTGAATACCAATGGGCCTTCGGAGGCAACCCCTACAAGGTGAAGATCTACAACCGCGCCACCGGCCTCGGGCAGACGCTCAGCAACGACGGCGGCATCGTCGTGATGCGACCGGGCGACTTCGACTGGGACCTGCTGGCCAACAACGACGGCTTCGTGCTGCGAGTGCCCGACACGCCCAACACCTGCGTCAACCAGTATGGCGGCAGCCGCGGCGCGCTCAAGATATGGAACAGCACCAGCGCACCCAAGGACAACGGCAGCACGTTCCACGTGACCCTGGCGCCCGAACCGGAGTATGACGGCATTGCTGAAATGACGAATGACGAATTACGAATGACGAATGACAAGATCTACAACCTCGCTGGACAGCGTGTGGATAATTCAAGACTGAAGCGCGGAGTGTATATCGTCGGCGGAAAGAAGGTAGTGGTAAAGTGACGCCCTGCGGCCCGCTGGCCACTTCGGAAACATCGGCAAAACTTTTTGAAACATAACATTAACTGAACTTAGGTTTCCTGGCGTAACTTTGTCGCCATGAAACCTAAGTTCTTCGCTTTGGGCTTGATGCTGGGGCTCTGTGCCGGCATACACGCTCAGAATCCTATCATTCGAGATCAGTTTGCGGCCGATCCCACGGCACGAGTGTTCAACAACCGCGTCTACGTCTATCCCTCGCACGACATTCCCGCTCCCGAGGGGCAGCGACAGGACTGGTTCTGCATGGCCGACTACCACGTGTTCTCGTCGGACAACCTGACGGACTGGACCGACCACGGCGTCATCGTGGCGCAGGAGCAGGTGCCGTGGGGCAAGGTCGACGGCTATTCGATGTGGGCGCCCGACTGCGTGGAGAAGGACGGGCGATACTATTTCTACTTCCCCGATGCGCCGCGAGCCGGCCGCGGCTTCGCTATTGGCGTGGCCATAGGCGAAGCGCCGACGGGGCCGTTCCGCCTGGAGGCAGAGCCTATCCGTGGCGTCGCGGGCATCGACCCCTGCGTGCTCATCGACGACGACGGCGCGGCCTACCTCTACTGGAGCGGTATGGGCATCCGCGGCGCACGCCTGAAGGACAATATGACGGAGCTCGCCGACGAGCTGCAGACCGTGGCCACGCCCCAAGGCGGCACAGTGCAGGTGGGAGGCAGGCAGATGGAAGGCCTGCCCGAAGGCTTCAAGGAAGGGCCCTTCGCCTTCAAGCGCGATGGTTGGTACTACCTCACCTTCCCGTGGGTGCGCCATGAGAATGGCACCGAGACGCTGGCCTATGCCATGGCACGCTCACCACTAGGACCCTGGGACTTCAAAGGCATCATCATGGCCGAGCACGCCAACCGCTGCTGGACAAACCACCACAGCATCGTGCAGTTCAAAGGCCAGTGGTACATCTTCTACCACCACAACGACTACTCCCCGCAGATGGACAAGCGCCGCTCCGCACGTATCGAGCGCATAGGCTTCAACACCGACGGCACCATACAGGAGGTCAAGCCCACACATCGTGGCGTGGGCATCACGGCTGCCACCTCGCGCATCGAAGTTGACCGCTACAGCGCCCTGAGTCAAGGTGCCTCGCTGGCCTTCGTCGATAGCCTGCAGCCCTTCCGCGGATGGTTCGTAAGCCTTCCCGGCAAGGGAGCGTGGGTGAGCTATACCGACGTGGACGTCAGCTGCCTGGGCGCTGATGCCTATGTCGTTGCCCGCCTTCGGGCCAATGCCAACACACGGCTCAGTATTCGCGAGGCTTCTGTCAAAGGGAAGATCATGGCCGAGGTGCCTGTCACCGTAGAGAGCCAGCAGGGCGCCTTCCGCCGCGACCAGCGCGGGCAGTGGCTTACGCTGGCGCTGCCGCTGAGCGCTGTGCCCAAAGGCTGCATCACTCTCGTAGTGACCTGCGAGGGCGAGGCCGTGGACATCGACTGGCTGCAGTTCAAGAACAAACCGCTCTATTTCATGCCCGTAGATGCCAAGGCCGCTGCTGCTAAGCCCGACGAGCGAGGCTTCATCCGACGTTGGAAACTGATGGAGCCACTGCCGCAGGACATACGCAGCAACACCGTGTTCACCGACAGCTGGCTGCGCGGAAAGTTTGCCCAGGCACAGCAGTTGCCGACAAGCGGCAAGCGCAAATGGCACACCCTCGAAAGCGGCGACTACAACGTGCGGCTCTTCCATTTCGCGGAGAAATGGGGCAAGCAGGCCTATGGCAACCTCTTCTGCGGCACTACCGTAATCGAGAGTGCCGAGGATATCGAGGGCGTGCGACTCGCGGCAGGCTCCAACGGCGCCAGCATCTGGTGGCTCAACGAGGAAGAGGTGCTGCTGCTCGCGGGCGACCGCCGCATGGTGGAGGACGACGGCGTTTCGCCGCGACTGACGCTCCGCAAGGGGCGCAACACACTGCGCTTTGCTCTCGTAAACGGCCCCGGGCTCAGCGACTTCTGCGTACGCTTCGTTGACGAGCGCGGCAACCCCGTTACCGACTATTCCATTCCTTCAATCAAATAGACGACGATGAAGACTTCCAGATACTTCCTCATAGCACTGTGCATGCAGGCACTCTCGGCTGAGGCACAAATCGGTCAGCCTTATATTCATGACCCTTCCACTTTGGCAGAATGCGACGGCAAATACTATACCTTCGGGACCGGAGGTGGAGGACTCATAAGCGACGACGGCTGGGCATGGCACGGCGGGGCAGAGCGCCCGGGCGGCGGTGCGGCTCCTGATGTGCTGAAGATAGGCGACCGCTATCTAATCATTTATGGAGCTACGGGCGGAGGACTCGGAGGCGGCCACAACGGGCGCATACTCACGATGTGGAACAGATCGCTCGACCCTCGCTCGCCCGACTTCCATTTCACGCAGCCCGTTGAGGTGTGCGCCAGCGATGGCCTCGAAGACCAGGATGCTATCGACCCCGGCCTGCTCCTTGACCCCACGACGGGCCGCTTGTGGGCGAGCTATGGCACATATTTCGGTTCGATACGCCTTATTGAGCTCGACCCCACGACGGGTGAGCGTGTGCGCGGGAATGTGGAAAAAGATATAGCCATCGACTGCGAAGCTACCGACCTCATCTACCGCGACGGATGGTACTACCTGCTTGGCACTCATGGCACCTGCTGCGATGGCGTAAATTCGACCTACAACATCGTGGTCGGGCGCTCGCGCTCGGTCGAGGGTCCTTACCTCGATAATGTCGGGCGCGATATGCTACACGGCGGCGGGCGCATGGTAATAGCTGCGGGCGGCCGCATGTGTGGGCCAGGCCATTTCGGACGAACCGTCATAGACGAGGGCGTGGAGGTGATGTCGTGCCATTTCGAGGCCGACTTCGACCGCAGCGGACGCTCGGTGCTGGGCATACGTCCGCTGCTGTGGCGCAACGGATGGCCTGTGGCCGGCGAGCGCTTCCGTGGCGGCACGTTCGAGATAGCCTCGGAGCGCAGGGGGTATGCCCTGGAGCTTGCCGTGGATTTCGTGAGGATTCAGCAGGAGCGCGAGCGCTTCTGGAACATGGACCTGAGCAAGCCCCTCAAAGCCATTCCTGACCAAAGCCTCGAAGAGGTCATCGGCGCGTGGCCCAAGGGCGAGATTGCTGTACGGTGTGGCGATTATATGTTCCGGCCGCATCAGCTGTGGACACTGACGCCGCTGGATGAGAGGGGTGGCTATCTCAGTAATCCTTATTTCAAAATAGTCATCGCCGGAACCGACCGTGCCCTCGCCGCAACAGCCGACCTCGAGCTAACCACCACGCCCTCGTTCACGGGCGCTGACGAACAGCTGTGGCGCGTGGAACAGCTGACCGACGGCACATTCAGACTGATGCCCAAGCGCATACCCGGACAGCAGGAACCGAACACCCGCTACGTCCTCTATTCAGCAGCCGATTCCACGCCCACGCTGGCCGAATACGACTTCAGCAGCGATAATTCGAAGTGGACCTTCAGAGATAAATAGCGAGGGGCTTTACCTTATGAAATTCGTGCGCAGGGGTGCTTCTTGCTCGGGGCGCCCGTGCAGCTGCTTGATCATCCACGCCATATTGCGGCCCAGGGTGCGCATCGTCTGCATGCCTTCCTCGTCTTGTGCGGCCTGACCGGGCGTCTGGCCGTACACCATATTCCAGTACTGCGAGCTCACGACGGGCATGTTCAGTATGGTGAAATACTTGTTCAGGCGGTCGAAGGCCGCTGAGGCACCGCCGCGGCGGCACACCACGACGCTGGCGCCCGGCTTGTACTGCAGCTCCGGACCGAGGGAATAGAACACGCGGTCGAGCAGAGCACACAGCGAGCCATTGGGGCCGCCATAGTACACCGGCGAACCGACGACGAGGCCGTCGATGCCATCCTTGATGGCACGCAGCACTTGATAGTAGAGGTCGTCGTTGAACGTGCAGCGCCCCGTGCGGCCGCACATGCCGCAAGCTATACAGCCTTGCACGGCTTTCTTCCCGATGTTCACTATCACTGTCTCTATGCCTTCGGCATTCAATGTCTTGGCCACCTCACTCAGGGCGGTGAAGGTGTTGCCCCGTTCGCGGGGACTTCCGTTGATTAATAGTACTCGCATATTTTTAGCAAATGATTGGTTAGGGGGGAGAGGATGACCGGGCGGACGGACCGCCCGGAACTTAACCCATGGCAGGGTGATTCATCATTCTTCATTTTTCACTCTTCACTCTTCATTCTTCATCCTTCATTCTTCATTCTTCACTGGCCAGGTAAATCTCATTTTTCATTTTTCATTTTTCACTTTTCACTTAAAAAATGGCCGCGGCCATTTTTTGTCTTACCCCACGACCCATTTACCCACGCGCGGTATGCGCTGGAAGAGGGTGCAGACAAGGGCGGTGATGACGAAAGTGCAGAGGGCCGTGAGGAGAATCTGGAGGGGGGTAGTCCACAGACCGAGAGCGCCGTCGGTGCCCGTGCCAAGACTCTCGCGCAGACGTGCCGAGATGGCTGCCAAGACGAACATGTGGCAGAGGTACATACCATAGCTGGCGCCCGAGACGGGCACGAGAACCTTGCGGTAGAAGGCGCCCGACGCCTTGACTTTACGGAAGAGCAGCAGCCAGCCTATGGCCATCAGCGCCACGCCAAGGGTGTCGTTGATCCAAGGCACTTCCCACATCACGACGAGGCTTATGCCGCCTTCGACGGGGAAGCCGCTGCCCGAGGCAAACACGCGAGCCAGGAAACCGCCGAAGCAGATGGCAAAGCCTGCAAGCCAGCAGGGAAGGCCGATGAGCAGTGTGCGGCTCCACGACAGCTCGCCCAAGAAGCGGCGCAGATAGAGGCCAAGCAGCAGATAGCCCACGAAGCCGCTGAGGTAGTAGAACGTGCCATAGTGGTTCCAGCTCGCCTCGCCCCACAGCGGGTAGAGGGCCTGATGAGGCAGACCGGCACGGCCGTAGATGATGGGCAGCTCGCCCGTAGTGGCCCAGTCGCGAACGAAGGGAATGAGGGTGGTCAGCAGGCACAGCAGAAGGTAGAACGCCAGCTCGCGGCGGCTTACCTTTGCGGCCCAAGGCGTGAGCAGCGGCATCAGCAGGTAGATACCCAAGAGCATATAAACGAACCACAGATGGCCCGCGGCATAGTTGAAATTGAGCAGAAGGTCGCTGAAGTTCTGAACGGGCTCGCCCCATGCCAGAGCATAGACCACCGTCCACACCACGAAAGGCACCAGCACCCGCTTCAGACGGCGGCGGAAAAACTCGCCGGTGGAGTAGTGGAGCGGAAACTGCAGGTAGCTTGACGCGACAACAAACAATGGTACGCACGCGCGCACGAAGCTGTCAAAAAACGATGCCCAGACGGCGTCACCCTCCGTAAGGATGCGAGCCCCCTCGCCTCCGATATAGAATGGTTCGGTGGAGTGAACAATCATCACCATGAAGCAGGCGGCCACTCGCAGCCAGTCAATCCAAACCTCGCGAGGCGTTGTGTGTTTTGAGTCCATTTTCTTATGTGTTTAGGTGATTTTTTCCGCGCAAATATAACAATAAATTGTTGTTTGTAATTTGGAAATCTAAAAAAAAGCCCCTGAAGGTAAGAAAAAATGGAAAAAGATAGGTCGTAACGAGTAATTTTATATCTTTGCACTACAAATCTGACTTACAACTTACCATTTACTATGAAATCTTCACACATCTTAGCGACGGTGGCACTGATGGCAGCGTGCTTCACGGCCACGGCGCAGACGCTGAAGGAATGGGATGACGTAAGCGTCACCAACCTCAACCGCCTGCAGGCTCATACACTCGACATTCCCGTGGCATCGGCTGATGAGGCTGCAGCGGCCTACACTCCGACCAATGCCCTGGAGGCCTCGCCATACTTTCTCAGTCTCAACGGCACATGGAAGTTCCAGTGGGTTGGCACGCCCGAGCGCGCCAGCAACACCTTCTTTCAGGATTCGTTTAACGCCTCGGCCTGGGATGACATTGAGGTGCCTTCAGCATGGCAGGTTTACGGACTGCGCCACAAGAAACAGTGGGACAAGCCCTTGTACATAAACACACGCTACCCTTTTGCCTACGACAAACAGACCTGGAGCGTCATGACCGACCGCCCGGGATGGTACACCTATTCGGGTGCGATGAAGAACCCCGTGGGCAGCTACCGCCGAGAGTTCACGCTGCCGGCCGACTGGGACGGGCGCGACGTGTTCCTCCGCTTCAACGGTGCCGGCCATGGCTATTATGTGTGGGTTAACGGCCAGTTCGTCGGCTATGCCGAGGACTCGTACCTGCCCAGCGAATGGAAGATTACCGACAAGGTGCGACCGGGCAAGAACAACATCAGCGTGCGAATCTACCGCTTCACCAGCGGCTCGTTCCTCGAATGTCAGGACTACTGGCGACTGACGGGTATCACGCGCGACGTCTATCTCTGGAGCGCGCCGAAGACCCACATCGCCGATTTCTTCTTCCGCACCACGGCCCTCAAGGCCGACAACACAGCTGCCGAGGCCGAACTGAGCGTAGCGCTGAGCGGGCAGACCGACGCCACGACCGAGATCGAGGCGCGCTTGTGCGACGGCTCACAGGTGATAGCCAAGCAGAAGGAGGTGCCTTCGAAGTCGGGCACGGCGACGCTGAAATTCACCGACGTAAAAGGCATCACGCCCTGGAGCGCCGAGCAACCTCGCCTCTACGACCTCGTAGTGACGCTGCATCAGGGCGGAAAGGCGACCGATGTGCGTGCGCTCAAGGTCGGGTTCCGCACCGTGGGCGTGCGAGCCGACGGTGCTTTGCTCGTCAATGGTCGTCGCATAATATTCCACGGTGTTGACCGTCACAGCTTCAGCGAGAACGGAGGGCGCACACTGACAAAAGAAGAGATAGAAACCGACATCATGCAGATGAAGCGTCTGAACGTCAACGCCATACGCACAAGCCACTATCCCAATAATCCTTATCTCTACGACCTTTGCGACCGCTTGGGCCTTTACGTCTTGGCCGAGGCCGACGTTGAGTGCCACGGCAATATGGGCCTTTCGAGTGAAGAAACTTTCCGCGCGCCGATGGTCGAGCGCAATGTGCGACAGGTGCAGACGCTGCGCAATCACACCTCCATCATCATCTGGAGTGCCGGCAATGAGAGTGGCGGCGGCGACAACTTCCGCACCGTCATGGACAGCATAGCCAAGATTGACCCGACACGCCTGACTCACTACGAAGGCAACAGCCAGTGGAGCACCACCACCAGCACGATGTATGCCAACCTCGGCTTCATAGAGAATACTGGCAAGGAACGCCTGCGCGACTACCAAAACGGCAAGACGGGCATACGTCCGCACATACAGTGTGAGAACACGCACGCCATGGGTAATGCCATGGGCAATCAGCGCGAGTACTACGGCCTCTACGAGCGTTATCCGGCGTTGGCAGGCGAATTCGTGTGGGACTGGAAAGACCAGGGACTTAAGGTCAGTGCCACCGGTGCTCCTCTGACGTTTGAGGCTCTCGGCCGCAAAAGCAAGAGCGACGTCAAGAGCATTCTTGACCCCACGAAAGGCGAATATTGGGCCTATGGCGGCGACTTCGCCGACCAACCTAACGACGATGATTTCTGCTGCAACGGCGTCGTGCTGGCCGACAACACGCCCACGGCCAAGAGCTATAATATGAAAAAAATCTACCAGCCACTCGACATCGAGCTCAAGGACAGCACGGCGGGCATCTTCACCCTCCGCAGCAAGCTGCAGCAGCGCACACTCGACGATGTCAGCGTCAGCTACTCGCTTCTCGAGGACGGAATAGAATATGCCAACGGAAATCTGGGCGATGTGAACCTCGGAATAGGTCAGACGGCCGATGTGGCCATAGCCGGGGCCAAGCAGGCCGTGGCCTCACCACGCAATCCGCAGGCTGAATACCACATTCGTTTCAGCGCCAAACTCAAGCAGGCCACGGAGTGGGCTGATGCCGGATTCGAAGTGGCATCGGAGGAGCTGCGCCTGCGCGCCGCCACGGACCGCAAACCTTACGCTGCCACGGCCGACGATGCTATCAGCGTGAGCCAGACGGCCGGCGAGGTGACGGTAGGCAACAGCATATTCGAGGCCCGCTTTGCCAAGGGCGAGCTGACAGCTTACAGCGTCAAGGGAAAGCCCGTAATCTCGGCACCGCTGACGCTGCAGGTGTTCAGGTTGCCCACCGACAACGAGCGCGGCCGCACAGGCACCTACGATGAGATGGGCATACGCCGGCTGACGCTCACGCCCGGGGCGCTCGAGGTTAAGAAGGATGATGCCGGCGCCGTCAGCGTAACGGCCACCAACGTCTATGCCGCCGCAGGCGATAACCGGTTCACCGTGCAGCAGACGTTTAACATACTGCCCGACGGCGCCATAATAGTGAATATAGCAGTGGACCCGCTGGCCAAGGGCGTGGAGCTCCCGCGCATGGGACTGCGCACCGAACTGCCCAAGGGCTTCGAGACGATGCGATGGCTGGGGCGCGGGCCGCAGGACAGCTATCGCGACCGCCGCGAGGCGGCCTTCGTGGGGCTGCACCACAGCCGCGTCAGCGACGAATGGACAAACTACGTGCTGCCGCAGGAACAGGGTAACAAGGAAGAAGTGAGATGGATGGCGCTGACCGACGATGCTGGCCAGGGGCTGCTCGTGGTGGCACCCGAGCCGCTGGCCATGAGCGCTGCTCATTGGCGCCCTGAGGACAACTACGTTAAGAGTTCTAACCGCAAGAAGCACCCTTATCAGATGGATTTCTGCGAGCAGACAATCCTCAATATCGACGCCTACAACCGCGCGCTCGGCAACGCCAGTTGCGGCCCCGACGTCATAGACAAATATCGTATGCGTGCGGCAAAGACTTTCTTCGCATTCATAATCCTGCCCGTAGACAAAGCGCAGACCGACAGTCAGCTGGCCGAGCGCTCGCGAGTGGCGCTGCCCGTGTGCTCGCCCGTCGCCATCAAGAGCGAGAAGGGGGAGGTGACGATGAGCTGTACTACGCCCGGAGCTGTAATACATTACAGTATCGACGGCGGTGAGGAGCAGATCTACGCCAAGCCCTTTGCCCTCACCGATGGAGGGCTCATCAGGGCTTATGCCACAGCCGACGGCCTCACAGACAGTCCCGTCAGCGAAGAACGCATAGGTCTTTATGTCAATAAAAGCCGTTGGCGCATCGTAAGTTGCAGCAGCCAGCAGGGTGGTGCAGAGGCTGTGGCCAACGTCATCGACGAGGATGGCTCGACGATCTGGCATTCGCAGTACAGCCCGCAGAAGCCCACATGTCCCCATGAGATCGTGGTTGATATGTCAGCATACTATAGTATCGCCAAATTCGTTTACCAAGGGCGCGAGGATATGGGCAACGGGCGCGTCGCCAAGTTTGAGTTTTACGTCAGCAACAGTTCCACGGTGTGGGGAGCTCCTGTGCTTACCGGCACTCTCCAAAACAATTCCGCTGTGCAGGAACTGGAGCTGTCCACGAGGCCCGTAGGACGCTATTTCCGGTTCCTTATCCTTTCAACACACGACAACCAAGGTTACGCTTCAGCTGCCGAGATTGGCGTCATACCCGAAGCGAAAGAAAGCCGCCAGGATGCGCCCACTGCGGCGATCTCTACATCGGCCACGGCCGTGGCCTATCTGCGCCATAAGGCCTCGGGTCTCTTCCTCCATTACCTCGGGGGCAGCAGCGAAGGGGCTTTTGCCCTCGGCAAACTCGACGGCAGCGACCTCAGCGATCAAAGCTACGCCTTTCAGTTCGGAAAGGTAAAAAACTACACCGCCTATTTCACGCTCAACACTCAGGAACCCAAACGCTTCATGACCGTCGACGGCTGGCACGTTAATGCCGCACAGACGCAGGACGCCAGCGCCCATGACCAGTGGATCCTGGTGGAACAGACCGGCGGCACCACCATTCGTCTGCGTGGCGCCGAGAAGGAGCAGAAATATTTCAATTTCGACCACCACACCCCTGGTTCGTTTGTCTATTCCGACAAGGCAACAGCTGCGGAGTTCGAGGTGGTGAAGAAAAGCGACCTCGTGGCAGTCAATGGCTTGCCAGCACCGAAGAAAGGGCCGACGCAGGCCTACGACCTTGGCGGCCGTCCTGTGGTTCTGACATCAGCTGCAACGCGCAAAGGTCTCGTCATTGTCGACGGCGTCAAAACGATATTGGATTAGAGATAACCCCTAAACTACGGATAAAACCTATTGTCAATCATGAATTTACCAAACGTCTTCTGGCTCGTGCCCGTGGCCTCCATCGTAGCGCTCGGCATGGCCTACTATTTCTTCCGCTCGATGATGCGGGCGGACGAGGGCACGCCTCGTATGCGTGAGATTGCCAGCTACGTGCGCAGCGGCGCTATGTCTTATCTGAAGCAGCAGTACAAAGTCGTCACTATCGTCTTCGTCGTGCTGGCCGTCATCTTCGCCTTTATGGCTTACGTGCTGAAATGGCAGAACCCATGGGTGCCCTTTGCCTTCCTCACGGGTGGTTTCTTCTCTGGTCTAGCCGGTTTCTTCGGCATGAAGACCGCCACCTACGCCTCTGCCCGCACCGCCAACGCAGCTCGTCAGAGCCTCGACGGCGGACTGCGCATCGCCTTCCGCTCGGGCGCCGTCATGGGCCTGACAGTGGTAGGCCTCGGACTCTTGGACATCGCCCTGTGGTTCATCATCCTGACTGCCGTTTACGACGCTCAGTCGCTCCCCTCCCTCACGGGAGGGGCTGGGGGTGGGTCCCTAATTATCATAACGACGACGATGCTGACCTTCGGCATGGGTGCCTCTACGCAGGCTCTGTTTGCCCGTGTCGGCGGCGGTATCTATACGAAAGCAGCCGACGTGGGAGCCGACATCGTTGGTAAGGTCGAGGCCGACATCCCCGAGGACGACCCGCGCAACCCCGCCACCATCGCCGACAACGTGGGCGACAAC
>JAFRNY010000014.1 GCA_017429945.1 Bacteroidaceae bacterium | reverse complement strand
TTGTTGGTTGTGGGCGGCTATCATTTGGTTTTGGGTTGTGGGTTTTGGGTATAGTGTTGTGGGGTGTGGGTTGTGGGTTCTTCGCTGGGCGATGCGTGGGGAGCTCGAGCGGAGGGGTGAGGGTTGAGGGTTTAGGGCGGAGGGTTTAGGGCTTAGGGTTCTTCGCAGGGCGAAGCGAGCGGAGCTCGAACGGAGGGGTGAGGGCTGAGGGTTTAGGGCTTAGGGTTCTTCGCAGGGCGAAGCGAGCGGAGCTCGAGCGGAGGGGAGAGGGTTTAGGGTTATTCGGTCGGTGATTCAATTGCCGAGCACTCTAAGCTATGGGGGAGAGGTTGATGACGTGATCGCAAAAGGAGAGGAGGACGGGGTCGTGGGAGACAACGAAGGCTGAGCGGCCGTCATCGTGACACGCATGCTGCAGAGCATGGCCAACGCGTTGTGTGCTTTCCTCATCGAGTGCTGAGGAGGGTTCGTCGAGGAGTAGAAGCGGCTTCGGCAGGGAAAGGGCGGCAGCGAGGAGGAGGCGCTGGCGCTGACCGCCGGAGAGCTTCGAGGCTGAGAGCTCGAGGAGGGAGGCGTCGAGTCCGAGGACTGAGAGGAGGGAGTTGCTGCTGCCGTTGTCCGAAGGGAGAAGACCCGACGATGACTCGTCGGGCACTGCGGCAGCGGAACTGACTCTTGAATGGGCGCTGTGGCGGTTTGCTTCGAGGTCGTGGGTAAGGCCGATGAGGTCGCGACCTATCTCTACGGCGGGCTGGAGCTCTTGGGGGACGTAGGCTGTTAGGCGACGGATCTCGTTGACGTGGTGGACATCGAGGGGCAAGCCAGCGACTTCGATAGAGCCTGATGTGAGGGGAATGAAGCCGAGGATGGCGCGCAGGAGTGATGTCTTGCCGCAGCCACTCTCGCCTGTGACACCAACCAACTGTCCGCGACTGACATGGAGGTCAAGATCGTGGAACAACTGGCGGTCGCCAAAGGCGAGAGTGGCAGAGTGGAGATAAAGCATTAGTTGGCAGCCGTGAATTCCTCGAGGAAGCGGACGTCGTTCTCCGAGAAGAGGCGGAGGTCCTTGACCTGATATTTGAGGTTGGCAATGCGCTCAATACCCATACCGAATGCGTAGCCGGTGTAGACGCTGGAGTCGATGCCGTTAGCTTCGAGAACAGCAGGGTCTACCATGCCACATCCAAGAATCTCGAGCCAGCCAGAGCCCTTACACATAGAGCAACCCTTGCCGCCGCAGATGGTGCAGCTGACGTCCATCTCTGCCGAAGGCTCGGTGAATGGGAAATAGCTGGGGCGCAGACGAATCTGCGTCTCGGGGCCGAACATCTCCTGTGCGAAGAGCAGGAGCACTTGCTTGAGGTCCTTGAACGACACGTTCTTGTCGACGTAGAGCCCTTCGACCTGATGGAAGAAGCAGTGGGCACGTGCCGATACTGCCTCGTTGCGATAGACGCGTCCGGGGCAGATGACGCGGATGGGCGGCTGCTGACGCTCCATAACGCGTGCCTGTACAGAAGAAGTATGTGAGCGGAGGATGATGTCGGGGTGCGCCTCTACGAAGAAAGTGTCCTGCATATCGCGTGCGGGATGATCGTCGGCGAAGTTCATTGAGCTGTAGACGTGCCAGTCGTCCTCTACCTCGGGACCTTCGGCAAGCGTGAAGCCGAGGCGTGAGAAGATATCCACTATCTCGTTTTTGACAATGGTGAGCGGATGACGTGTGCCCAAAGAAATGGGATAGGGCGTGCGGGTGAGGTCGAGGTCGTCGGCGATGGTTTCCTTAGCTGCGGCAGCGGCCTTGAGCTGGTTGATGCGCTCCGTGGCGCACGTCTTAAGCTCATTGATGCGCATACCCACCTCCTTCTTCATCTCAGCGGGCACGCTGCGGAACTCATCCATGAGGGCGCTGATTTCGCCTTTCTTACTGAGATACTTGATGCGCAGCGCTTCGACGTCCTCTGGGGAAGCAGCGCTGAGCGTCTGCACTTCCTCTAGAATTTTCTTGATTTTTTCGAGCATAGTTATGTAGTTGAATTGATTTATTTTCAAAAAACTGCGCAAAGATACATAATTCTTTGCAAAAAATGTGTTGAGATGGGAAAATTAAACTACTTTTGTGCAAAAATACCAAGAAGGAAGGCAAAAGAAAGCAGAAATGAACGGGAAATGGGCTGCTGTGGCAGTCGTAATATCATTCATCAGCGCAAGCGTCGGTATGGTAGGTTGTGGCGGTAAGGCTACGACCGATTCCTCATTTACGCTCGATGCCGATGTCGATTCTGCCCGCCTCGATTCTCTCATCCAACTGGAAGATACCTTTGCCTTGGATTTAGCTCCTGCAGAAGAGCCTTCGGCCGTTGCCGAGAACGAATTGTTCAACGACTTCATTTTCAAGTTTGACCAAAGCGCCCGTCTGCAACGAGGCCGTGTGAGGTTTCCCCTGCCCGTATTGGAAGTTTCAGGCGATGAGACAACAATAGAGCAACCCGCATGGCGCCACCACTCAATGTTTCTCGGACAGGATTTCTGCACCGTGCTGTGGAACTCTCGCAGTCAGATGTCGCTGGCTCAGGACACTAATGTCGTGGCAGCCCGCGTGGAGCAGATCTACCTCCACAGCCGCACCATAAGCGCTTACTCCTTTGAGCGCGACAGCATGAACGGCCAATGGATGCTCACGGAGATGTACGACCTGCCTTTCAGCCACACCGACCTCGAGGGCTTCTTCGATTTCTACACGCAGTTTGCCACCGACTCGGTCTACCAACGCCAGCACGTGCGCTCGCCGCTGCGCTACGCCACTGTCGACGAAGACTCTGAATATGAGCGCATCGAAGGCACTATCGATGCCGACCAATGGTTTGAATTTGCCCCGGAAATACCTCAGGATGTCATTACGAACATAAACTTCGGCCAGACCTATCCTAATCCCAACCGCATGGTTGTTCAGATGCGAGGGCTGGCCAACGGTTTACAGAGCATCATGGTTTTCCATCGCGACATAAGCGGACGATGGCAACTGACGGACTATGAAAATTGAAGATTGAAAGTTGAAAATTGAAAGATTGATAATTGAAAGCTTGAAATATGGTCGTTAAGGATAACTACTCGCTGCGCGAGCACAACACTTTTGGCATAGAGGCCAAGGCTTCACGTTTTTTTGAATACACTTCTGTAGAAGAACTGCAGGCGTTCGTCCGCGAGCGCGCTGCCTCGGGCGACGAGAGCCCGCTGCTACATATCGGCGGCGGCTCCAACCTGTTGTTCCTGAAGGATTTCGAAGGAACGATACTTCATTCGAGCATGCAGGAAATTTACGTAACAGCGAATGAGGGCGACTACGTCTACGTACGCGTGTCGGCCGGCATCGAATGGGACGCCTGGGTTCAATACGCCGTCGACAGCCGGTGGTACGGTCTCGAGAACCTATCGCTCATTCCGGGCGAGGTGGGAGCGAGCGCTGTGCAGAACATCGGCGCCTACGGCGCTGAGGCCAAAGACTTTATCATCTTCGTCGACGCCGTCGACTTGCAGACGGGCGAGATACGCCATTTCACAGCTGAGGAATGCCGCTACGGCTATCGCGACAGCATCTTCAAACACGAGCTGCGCGGCCGCTACGCCGTGACGCACGTTCATTTCCGCCTCTCGCATGAGTTCCGCCCCCGTCTCGACTACAGCGGCCTTCGCCGTGCGCTCGAGCAACGCGGTTACGATGAGACGAACCTCACAGCCGAGCAGCTCCGACAAACTATTATAGAAGTGCGGCGCGAGAAGTTGCCAGAACCTACAGAGTTAGGCAATGCCGGCAGCTTTTTCACCAACCCCATAGTCGAGCGCAGCACATTCGAGCGATTGTTGAAAGAATACCCCGACATGCCTCATTACGAAATAGATAGCACAAGCGTAAAGATACCTGCCGGCTGGTTGATTGAGCGCTGCGGCTGGAAGGGTAAAGCGCTAGGCCGGGCCGGCGTCTACGAACGTCAGGCGCTGGTGTTGGTGAACCTCGGAGGGGCCACAGGCGAAGATATCAAAGCGCTGTGCGAACGCATTCAGGCAGACGTCAAGGAAAAGTTCGACGTGGCGATTGTGCCTGAGGTGAATTTCATTGCTTGAAGCGTTTTACCAAGAAATGCGGACTGCACCGCAAGAAAACGCCGAATGAGAAATTGTTGTTAAACGCCGAAGGAAGAGTCGTGGGAGTGCCTGTCGCAGATGCGGCGGGCACTTCTTCTGTTGCTGTGCCGGTGTGGGCGAGGTAGGTGTCGACTTTGGCACCGAGCACGTAGTCGCTGGCGAAGGTATGGCTCCACTCGAGGCCGATGTGTGGCGTCAGTACGTGCGAGAAACGGTCGCCTGTCTTCTGTGATACCGTAGAGAAGAAGGGTGCGCCGTAGATGGGTACGAAGTCTTTGGCATATACGACAGTGGCAAAGAAGCGGAGCTGGCCTATATTGCTGAGCTCGCCACGCCGATTGTAAGCAGCGCTGCCTGCACTGGCACGGTGGCTGACACGCCCAATAAGACCTTTGCGCGGAGAATAAGCAAGGAGGTCGGCCGAGAGCGTTGCGGCGGCGCCCAAACCACTGTCGAAAGGCCATAGCTCACCCGTCTGTTGCCAACAGCCGAGAGCCATTGCTTCAGCCGTCAATCCATTGAGTACTTTGCGGTTAGCATTCCATCGAAGGCCCAAGCCGAGAGCTGCGTTGTCGATTGTCTGCACGCCCATACCGCTGACGTCAATCTCGCCTCCGCGATGCTGAATGAGGATGTCGATGGGGATGTAGAGGGTGAGCGTTGAACGTTGAGCGTTTAGTGTTGAGCGTTGAGGGGTGAGGGTTATGCGCTGTGAGAGACCTACGGTGAAGGCTTCCTGATGCGTCTCTTCGCGGAAAATGAAGCTTTGCCAGTTGATCCACGCATCGAGGTGGTAGCGCGGGCGGTCGACGAGGAGTTGGAAGCCCATCTCAGGGTCTTGCGAGAGGTTGACTTCGGCGTTCATCAGAGGCTCTACGAGGCGGTGGTTGGCGCCGCCATAGATATTGCCGAGCACGAAAGTGACGTCGCGCAACTGAGCCTGCGCCCGCAGGAAAGGCAGGACGTGGGCGCCGCGCTGGTAGTGGTCGCCCTTCCAGCGCGCTATGTCGTGGTAGGCGAAGCAGGGATATTTGCCAGCACCGTGGAAGACCGTGGCGTGGAAGCCCGCCTCGAGGCGTATAGCATCGAGTGGTTGCCATGTGAGGCGTGGCTGAATCCAGAAGCCGGGAAGGGTGTAGCCTGTGGCCTGTGGACCGCCAAACTCGTTGTTCTTAAAAAAAGCCAGCGCATGGACGTCGACGCCGAGAGTGCGGGTCTGGTCGTAGGTGAGGCGGTAGTCTGTGGCCGTCAGGCGCGTGGCCAAATCGTCTTGAGCCACAACTATATTTGAATAAGACAGAAGACTGACAATGCTGAGAGTTATAAGTCGGCGCATAATGGTTTATTGCTATTTCTCGATGCAAAGTTATACATTCTTGCCGAGAGCGCCAAATTTTTCAATGATGTATTTACGATTGCGTTGCGCACGAACCGCTGCCAAAGGTGTGAAAGAAACAAAGCAGACAAAGGAATGCTATGAGAGTGAGGTGGCACTTTCGCCGCTTTTCACATTTTTTATGGGGCACGCGCCACTGTCATTCAGAAAAAAGCGATAACTTTGTGCGCTCAAAACAAAGTGAGAGAAGTCCCGGATATGACCAAGAAAGAACGTTATGAGGCCGTAATAGCTTATTTCTCAGAAGCTATGCCCGCGGCCGAGACCGAATTGCACTATACCAACACGTTTCAGCTGCTGGTGGCAGTGATGCTCTCTGCCCAGTGCACCGACAAGCGCGTGAACATGGTCACGCCCGCACTCTTCGAGGCCTACCCCACCCCCTCTGCTATGGCTGCGGCCACGGAAGAGGACGTGCTGGCCTACGTGCGGAGCGTGAGCTACCCCAATTCCAAGGCGCGCCACCTCGTAGAGGCCGCCCGCCAACTCTGCGACCGCTTCGGCGGCGAGGTGCCCTCGACGCTCGAGGAACTGACATCGCTGCCTGGCGTGGGGCGCAAAACGGCTAACGTTGTCATGAGCGTAGCCTTCGGGCAGGCACGCATGGCCGTCGACACCCACGTCTTCCGCGTAAGCCACCGCATAGGACTGGTAGGCGACAAGGCCACCACCCCATTGGCCGTAGAGCGCGAGCTGGTGAAGCACCTGCCCGAGGCCATCATCCCGCGCGCCCACCACTGGCTGATCCTGCACGGCCGCTACGTCTGCAAGGCTCTGCGGCCCGACTGCCTCGCGTGCGGCATTCGCCATGCGTGCGCGTACTATAATAAAAAGTCTTAAAAGGTTTGTACGTCTCAACTATTCTTTCTACCTTTGCGGTCGAAATCCGAAAGAGGCGGGGCTACAAGATGTAACTCCGACACATACAAAGACTTATCATCAACAAAAAACAACCCATAAATTAAAAAACTTAACAACAATGACCATTCACGATTACAAATTCGCTGGCAAGAAAGCCATCGTACGCGTAGACTTCAACGTCCCCCTCGACGGCAACGGCAACATCACCGACGACACCCGCATCCGCGGCGCACTGCCCACCCTGAAGAAGATTCTTGAGGATGGCGGCGCCCTCATCATCATGAGCCACATGGGCAAGCCCAAAGGCAAGGTGAACCCCAAACTGTCGCTGAAGCAGATTGTGCCCGCCGTGAGCGCTGCCCTCGGCGTCGACGTTCAGTTCGCTCCCGACTGCGCCAAGGCTGCTGAGCAGGCTGCCGCCCTAAAGATGGGCGAGGTGCTGCTGCTCGAGAACCTCCGCTACTACCCCGAGGAGGAAGGCAAGCCCGTAGGCATCGACAAGGAAGATCCCGCTTACGACGAGGCTAAGAAGGCCATGAAGGCCAGCCAGAAGGAGTTCGCCAAGACCCTGGCCAGCTACGCTGACTGCTACGTCATGGACGCCTTCGGCACGGCTCACCGTCGCCACGCTTCCACCGCTGTCATCGCTGACTTCTTCGATGCCGACAACAAGATGCTCGGCCTCCTCATGGAGAAGGAAGTGAAGGCTGTCGACAACGTCCTGAACGACATCAAGCGCCCCTTCGTAGCCATCATGGGCGGCTCCAAGGTGAGCACCAAGATCGGTATCATCGAGAACCTGCTCGGCAAGGTTGACAAGCTCATCCTCTGCGGCGGTATGACCTACACCTTCATGAAGGCTCACGGCGGCGAAATCGGCAACAGCATCGTTGAGCTCGACAAGCTCGACGTAGCCCTCGGCGTTGAGGAGATGGCCAAGAAGAACGGCGTAGAGCTCGTGCTGGCTGAGGACAGCGTTTGCTCCACCGGCTACGACTTCGCCACCTTCGCCCAGAAGCCCGGCGCTCAGATCAAGACTTTCCCCTCCAACGCTATCGAAGAAGGTTGGGACGGCCTCGACGTAGGTCCCAAGAGCCAGGCTAAGTTCGCCAAGGCTATCGAAGGTGCCAAGACCATCCTGTGGAACGGTCCTGCCGGCTGCTTCGAGTGTGATGACTTCTGCGCAGGTAGCCGTGCTGTAGGCGACGCCGTAGCCAAGGCTACAGCCGAAGGTGCTTTCTCACTCATCGGTGGTGGCGACAGCGTGGCTTGCGTCCACAAGTTCGGTCTCGAAGACAAGGTCAGCTACATCAGCACTGGCGGTGGCGCTCTGCTCGAAGCCATCGAAGGCAAGGTGCTGCCCGGCGTAGCTGCTATCAAGGGATAAGGATAAGTTGACGAGTTGACAAGTTGACGAGTTGACGAGTTGACAAGTTGACGAGTTGACAAGTTGACAAGTTGACGAGTTGACGAGTTGACAAGTTGACGAGTTGACAAGTTGACGAGTTGACAAGTTGACGAGTTGACAAGTTGACGAGTTGACAAGTTGACGAGTTGACAAGTTGACGA
>JAFRNY010000092.1 GCA_017429945.1 Bacteroidaceae bacterium | reverse complement strand
TCGCGGAGCGAAGCGACCGGAGGTCGAGCGGAGGGTTTAGCGTTTAGAGCCGCAAATTATGAATTAGCTTAAGACTTAAATTGAAGCAAGGGGGAGATGGTAAGGTCGTTACCATTCTCCCCCTTGGGTGTTAAGAGCTTGATTATTCGAGGAAGTAAAGCTTCAAGGGCGTGTAGCCAGAGCCCGTGAAGAGCAGGTGCTCGACATCGAGAGAGCCCACAATCGGGTCGTCGCCGAAGTTGACCTCGATATAGTAGGTGCCGTCGCCGTTGTCGATAATGCGCTCGGCCATGTTCCAGGGAGCGATATCGTTGTCGGCGCCCAGCCACTGCGTGCTCCACCAGCCCGTGGTGACGCGGATCTGATAGGAGTCGCCGTCGGGGCGATAGCACATATAGAACGGGCCACTCTTGATCTTGTCCCAAACATCCTGTGGCAGCTCGGCGATGCACTCGCTGTTGGCATCGGTGCCCTCGAGGCAAAAACGGTAGGTGCCGTTCCAATTGATGGAACCGGCAGAGCCGTCGCCCGTCCAGAAGGGCACTTCCTTAGGCCCGCCGCCACCGCCGGGCACGATGTCGATAAAGTAAATCTCCAGCGGCGTATAGCCCGAGCCCGTGAAGAGCAGGTGCTGGGCATCGATAGCGTCAACGATTGGGTCGTCGCCGAAGTTGACCTCAATGTAGTAGGTGCCGTCGCCGTTGTCGATAATGCGCTCGGCCATATTCCAGGGAGCGATATCGTTGTCGGCGCCCAGCCACTGAGTGCTCCACCAGCCCGTGGTGACGCGGATCTGATAGGAGTCGCCGTCGGGGCGATAGCGCATGTAGAAGGTGCCGGTCTTGAGTTTATCCCACACCTCCTGAGGGAAGGTGGCGATACACTCGTTGTTGCCGTCGGTGCCGTCGAGGCCGAAGCGGTAGGTACCGTTCCAGCTGATGGAGCCGTGACCGTCGGGATCATCGTTGGTCCACACGGGCACTTTCACTTCCTGGTCGCCAGGACCGTCGATCCAAATCTCCTCCTCGGAATAGAGTTCGAGCGGCGTGTAGCCAGAACCCGTGAAGAGCAGGTGCTCAACATCTATAACGCCAGCGATGGGATCGTCGCCAAAGTTAATCTCGATGGAGTAGGTGCCATCCTCATTGTCGATAATGCGCTCGGCCATATTCCAGGGAGCGATATCGTTGTCGGCGCCCAGCCACTGAGTGCTCCACCAACCCGTGGTGACGCGCACCTGATAGGAGTCGCCGTCGGGGCGATAGCGCAGGAAGAATGTACCACCCTTGATGATGTCCCAAATCTCCTGCGGGAAGGTGGCGATACATTCGTTGTTGCCGTCGGTGCCGTCGAGGCCGAAGCGGTAGGTGCCGCTCCAGCTGATGGAACCGTGGCCCTCGGGATCGTCGTTCTTCCAGAAGGTTGTCTTCACGATTTCGTAGTGGCCATCGTCGGCAGCGGGCTCGTAAGAGAGCTCGGGCAAAGCAATCCGCTGGCCGTCGTAGGTGAGGAGATAACCCACGAAAGTGCCCTTATAGATATTCTTAAGCGGCACGCGGAAGATGAGGTTGCTGGTGCCTTTGCGATAGAAGTCCTTATGGTCGACAAGCTGCGTGTTGCCGTCCTTGTCGAGCAGCTCCACGGCGTTGATAAACTCGAGGTCGGAGCCATAGACGGTGATAAGCTCACCGCCGGTGGCCGTCTCGCCCTCTTGCTTCGAGAAGCCGGTGACATTGGTGTGACCGACGGTCAGAGGCAGGCGTGACTCCACCTCGTCATCATCGCTGCGAACGATGATCTTACCGCCCTCCTCAGGAATGCCGGCGGGGGCGTTGACGCGAATCATGTCATCGCTGACGACCTCAAAGTCTGTGACTTTCGCGCCGCCCGGGAATTCAATTTCTCTGGCGCTGAAGAAACCGGAGCCATTGATGGTCATCGGCTGATTGGTGACGACCTTCGTGGGGAAGAATGTCTTGATGCCCAGTCCTACGTTTGAGAACAAGGGCTCGTCAGCGTCCTTACACGAGGTGAAAGCCGTTCCGATGAGAACCACCGCCAGCAGTGCGCCTAAATATTTGATTAGATTTTTCATAATGATTTCGTATTTAATTGTCCATTGTCAATGATCCATTGTCAATTGTCCATTATCCATTATCATTTACCATCCCGGGTTCTGAGTGAGATTGCCGTTCTTTATCAGTTCCGACTGAGGAATGGGATAGAGATTGAACTTGTCGTCCCACTGGCGGGTGATGGTTGAGCGTGTGAGCTGCAGGCTGGGGCTGATGCTGGCCACCTGAATGGTCTTGAAATACTGCGCACCCTTCTTCCAGCGGCGCACGTCCCAGAAGCGATGGTTCTCGAAAGCCAGCTCCACGAGGCGCTCGCGCTCGTAGCGCTCCACCCAAGCCTCGCCGTCCTCCTTGAAGAGGGGCATCTGAATGTCGGCGCGGCTGCGCAGCTTGTTGACAGCCTCGTTGGCTGTCAGACCGTAGGTGGCATCGTTGGCGCTACCGGTGGCATAGAACACAGCCTCGGCATAATCGAGGTAGAACTCGCCCAGGCGGAACAGAATCCACGTGTGGCGGCGGGTGGTCTGGTTGTCGGCCGTGGTGACACACGAGCCATCGACATACTTGCGCAGGTAGTAGCTCGTAGGCGTGGCACCATATTTAGGTGCGCCGTTGAAGCCTCCTACGAAGGTCTCGATAGCCTTCTTCTGTGCGCCGTTGGTAGGCCACTCGTCGCCGTTCTTCACCACGGTGAGTGCGAAGCGCGGGTCAAGGCCCTCATAGGGGTCTTCGCTGCTGAGGTCGATATCGCCAGGGTGGCGCTGAGCGAAAGTCTCACCATTGTCCTGATACTCATATTGGTCCACAAGGCTCTGTGTGGGGCAGTTGCCCGACGAACCGTTCTCAACGCCAACGGGGTAATTAGCCATCTCGAAGGCGTTGTTCTCGCCACGGCCAAGGCCGAAGATTAGTTCCTGATTGAAGAAGGCGTCGTGGCCCCAGAGAGCGCCGTAAGTGCTGAGCTTAAGGCCCCAGGTGTCGGCATTGTCAAGGATATACTTACAAGCCTCGGCAGCGCGCTCCCACTTGGCCTTGTCGCCATCGGGATTGTGGAGGGGCGAGGCGGCATAAAGCAGTGTGCGGGCCTTGAGGGCGAAGGCTGCCACGCGCGTGGCACGGCCCACCTCGGCGCCAATCTCAGTGCCATAGGTCACGGGCAGATAAGGCGCTACGGCATCGCACTCATCGACGATGAACTTCACGATAGTGTCAGCCGACGTGCGGGGGATGGTGTTGGCCTGAGCGTTGGTGAGCGTTGTCGTCACCAGAGGAACATCGCCATAGGTCTTGAAGAGTTCAAAATAAAAGTAAGCACGAAGGAAGCGCAACTCGTAAGGGAACAGCTCCATCTGAGCAACCCAGTTGCGGTAGTCGCCATTGTATTTCCAGTCGGAGATGTCGGTCTGATCGAGTTTCTCCAGATACATATTTACGTCGGCAATGGCTGTATAAGCCTTTGACCACGTATTCGAATAGGGATTGGCCGGGCTCCAGCCGCCATTGACATAGTTGTTTACGGCGCCCGTCTCGAGGGCGTACTGGGCCTCATCAGTGGCTCCGGCCAGGAAATAGGGGCTGTTGTCGCCAAACTCATTATTATATATCTGCGCATAGACATCGAACACAAGGTTCTTGATGCCGTCGCCGAAATAGTTGTAGGTCCACTCCTCGTCGCGGGTGTTCTCCTCGGTGTAGTCGAGATCGGCGCACGCGAAGCTGAAGGCACAGAGGACGCCGAGAAGACAGAGGTTGCAGAGCCTGCCGCTAATCTTATTTATATTCATTGTCTTCATAGTTTACAATTTGACAATTTACGATTTACAAATTACTATCAGAACTGAACCGAGAGACCAAGGCTTACGCTCTTCATGACGGGATAACCCGTATTGAGGTTCTCGGCATCCATGGCCTCAATATTGTCGAACGAGAGGAGGTTCTGGCCCTGCAGGAAGATGCGGGCGC
The DNA here is from genome assembly GCA_017429945.1 of Bacteroidaceae bacterium. Classification (GTDB taxonomy): domain Bacteria; phylum Bacteroidota; class Bacteroidia; order Bacteroidales; family Bacteroidaceae; genus Physcousia. The sequence goes on along the minus strand of JAFRNY010000092.1, from coordinate 37,316 downwards.
AGGAGATCTTCAGAGGCGAAGTGACGCTGGCGGGCAACTTGTAGTAGACCTCGCAGTCGCGCAGCTTCAGCCACTGGACGTTGCGGTACCAGATGGTGGAGTTCTGTGCGTTGTTGGCCACGTTCTCGGTTGAAAGACGGGGGTAGAGGGCTGCGGGACCGGCCACATCGTAGCAATTCTCGTAGTACTCGGTCGAGAGGTTGCGGTTGTCGGAGAGGGCTCCCCAGACGCCATCTACGTAGCGCAGGTTCTTCACCTGGTGAGCAGCGCCCTGGAAGGTGGCGTTGATGCCGAAGCCCTTGTATTCCAAGCCGAGGTTGAAGGCATAGTTCAGAGCGGGGAAGGCGTTGCCGTAGTCTTGAGCGACGTAGTCGTTCTCGTTGATGACGCCGTCTTCGTTGACATCTTTATACTTAATGTCGCCCACTTTCACCTGACCGAACTGCTGCACGGGGCTGTTGTCGATTTCCTCCTGACTCTGGAAGAAGCCCAAGGCCACGAGGCCGCGCTCGGCGTCGGCCGGGCCGTCTTCGACGGAGAGGTTGGGATAAGCGGGGGTCTCAATCCACTCAAGAATCTTATTCTTCACGGCCGAGACGGAAGCGCCTGCGTTAAGGTTCAAACCGTTGTTGAAGGTCTTGGCATAGCGCAGGCCCATCTCAAAGCCGTAGCTGGCAACGCGGCCCTTGTCGTCGTAGGATGACTGAATACCGACGATGGCAGAATTCAGATTGTTGGCGCTGACCAAAATGTCGCGGCGCTGCTGATAGAAGAGATCTACGGTGAAATCGAGTGATTTAGCTATACGCAAGTCGGTACCGATGTTGGCTTTGTAGGCTGTCTCCTGACGGAAATCATCGGTGGGAAACTGCGTGAGGAAAGCGCCCCATGAGCTCTGGAAGTTGTTGCCATACCAGAACTGACCGTGGCTGTTGTTCCAGGCAGCGAGCCAAAGGCCGGCGGCAGGCACATAGTCGGTGTGCTGAATACCTCCCGAGAGGCGCAGCTTACCGTAGTTGAGGAAGCCGGCATCGGGGTTGTTGGCATAGATATAGCCCAGACCGATTGTTGGCGAAAAAGCCCATTTGGCAGGATAGCTGCGGTTGGAACCGTTGGCAGCCAGCACGAGATCGGTCATGAAGCGGTTGGCATGGTCGTAGTGCATGGCCAGCTGCCAGTTGGCACGGTACCAGGTGTTGCTGCGATTGTCGCGGATCTCGCTTTTCATATTGTAGTTGGCATTGGCCGAAAGGTTGTCGCCGTTGGCCAGCTGCACACCGTATTTGAGTCCGGCATTGAAGGTGGCGATGCGCCACTGCGAATCGACCCAATGGTTGAAGATCAGTTTGTCCTCGACAGTTCCCATGACGGTCTCCTGCATTACGCCCGAAGCGTCGTAGTAGTTCCAACCATACTGGTAGCCCTTGGAGCGGGTCTCGATAGTGTTGGAGGCATTGTCGTAGGAGCCGCCGACGTAGAACTTCAGACCCTTAGTGATGACGTCAAGGTCCTGCTCCAGCGTGATGTTAGCCCAGATCTGACGCTGATGGCTCTTCATGAAACCGGCGCCCTGCGACTTGGCCAGGAGGTTGAAGTCGCCATAGGTCTGGCTGCCGCCCCAGACATCGCCAGCCGTTTTTACGGGGAAGGCCAGGGCAGGCACTTTATATAGGTGCCACCAGGCATCGTTGGAATCGACGTTTGGCACACCGTTTGTCTCCATAAGAATACCGAGGATATTCGTGCTCACACGCGTGCTCTTCGTGACCTCAAAATCTACGTTGGCGCGGATGTTGGCCTTGGAATATTTCAGCTGCGAGTTGAAGTCGCCCTGGTCGGGGTTGGCATAGAGGCCGCGGGCATCGGTATAGTCGAGCTGAGTGTAATACTGCACCTTGTCAGTTCCTCCGAAGAACGAGAGGTAAGCGTTGGTCTCGTGGGCGGTGTTCTTGAAAACTTCCTTTTTCCAATCGACGTTGGGATAGACCAGCGGGTCGCTGCCGTCGATGAACTTCTGGAGCTCGGCATCGGTGTAAGCCGGGGCAGCACCGTCGTTGGCACGTGCCTGGTTCAGCGCCCGCGCATAGTCGTAGGCGCCTACCATGTCGGCCGTCTGCGGGTCGAACTGAATCTTGTGGGAGACACCGGCCTTGAAATGGTATTTGCCGTCTTTGTTGCCGTGCTTGGTCTTCACCAACAGCACACCGTTGATGGCTTCGTGACCATAGAGGGCCACAGCAGCAGCATCTTTGAGCACGGTGACGCTTTCCACTTCCTCAACGGTGAGACGGTCGAGGGGGCGCTCTACGCCATCGACAAGGATAAGAATATCACGCTCACCTGTGGTCTGCACGCCACGTATGTTAAACGTAGCGCCACGGCCTTCCTCGCCCTTGAAGCCGGTGTTCTGATAGGCATTAAGACCCAGGAGCTTACCGTAGAGGGCATCGGCAAGGCTGATGGCCGAGGTGCGGCGCAGCTCTTCTGCCGTGATGGTCGTAGCAGCCGCCGTGGTGAGGAATTCGGTCTGCTCGACGCCATAGCCTAAATCTACCTTCTGCGACTGCTTGTCGCTCAGCGTCACCTGGGCACTGACAGCCACCGGCACGCCACAGAGGACCGCGAAGGTATATATGAATATATTTCTGACTTTCATAATCTTCTATAATATATAATTATCAATTGTCCATTGTCCACTGTCCATTGTCCACTGTCCATTGTCCACTGTCCACTGTCCATTGTCCACTGTCCATTGTCCATTTAGCGAAGCGTATTTACCATCCGGGATTCTGAGTGAGGCCATAACCCTTCTGAATTTCAACACGCGAGACGGGATCGAGATACCACTTGTTGGTCCAGTAGCCAGGATCCCACCAGCGGCGGGCACCGTTGACGATCTGCGGCTTCTCATACTCAAACTTAGGCCACGGTGTGCTGGGATCCCAGTTCGTATCGCCCTCGGTCATGCGGTTGCCATTGGCATCAAGGCGGTAGATGACGATCTCGTGCAGCGGCTTGGTGAAGAGGTCCTGACGCTTGCGGCGTACCATATCATAGAGACGGTCGCCACATTCGGCGCCAATCTCGCAGTTGCGCTCACGAAGGATCTCATTGATGAGGTTCTCCTTGTTGGACGTCAGGTTGAGGCTCGGATTCATAGTCTCCAGGCGCCCCAGACCTACACGGCTGCGGACAACGTGGAGGTCGTCGAGGGCACCGCGGAGGTCGCCCGTTTCGGCCTTGGCCTCAGCACGGATGAGGTACATCTCAGCCAGACGGATGTAAGAGACGCCGATGTACTCGTCGTTCATCTTATCGTTGGTGTAGTCGAGCATCCACTTAAACTTGCGGTAGCCCGAAGCCACGTCATCGTTGCCTTCAGCACCAAACTGATTGGGGGCCGTCCGCATAGCGCCGTGGTACCAGGTGTCGATATAAGTGTAGCCTGCATAGTCGCCAACCTGAGCCGAGGGGAACGACTGGCGGGGAACTACCATCGTCTCGTAGAGGCGCGGGTCGCGGTCGGCAAAGATGTCAATGCCCTGCGGGTTCTTGCCGGGACCATAGATATCGGTGTAGGGGAAGACGCGGCCGTCTTGCATGCCAAAGCACTCCATCAGCTCGTTGGTCGGAACGGCGCCGCCCTGGCGATAGCAGTCGAGGGCAAAGCCAGCCCAGCCCCAGCCCCAATTGTTCTGGCGCTCGCCACCCACGACGGCATCGCTCAAGTACTGCGTGGGATGGACGTCGAAGAGCTTCTCGTGGCGCTGCTCGTTGTTGCGATAGCGGTAAGCGCGACGATAGGCCATGCGATAGCCGCCTTCGTCCTGTGTCTCTGGCTGAATGAGCTGGTAGTAGTCGCCATTGGCGGCATTGTCGTTGAAGAAGTCGTTGCAGTACTGCAGGCAGCGGTTCCAGAGCGTCGGGTCTTCCTTGCCGAACCACACGTGCTCTTCTTTTTCAAGGCCGGTGGGGCGCTTGTCGTAGGTCATATAAGGCTCACTGCTGTTGAACAGAGGCGAGGCGGCAAACATCCATACCTTGGCACGCAGGGCACGGGCCGAAGCGCGAGTGAGGCGTCCGGACCACTGACCTACGTCGGCGTTAGGAATATTCCAGATAAAACCGGGCTCATCGATGGCGCACTGAATGAGCGAATCGGTAAACTCTACGGTCTGCCAGGCGGTGGAACGTCCTTCGGTGAAGTTTTCGCCAACAGCGTATGCTTTCTTCACGAGGCAGAGGCCACCGAAGTTGCGGAAAGCGTCGAAATAGCGGCTGGCCATGATGGTGTAGGCCTCGCCGCGCAGGCGGCTTTTCTCGTCCTGACTCATATCCTGGACGCGGTCGATGTTCTCAATAAGCTGCCAGCACTTGCGCACGGTCTCGTAAATAGAGACGCGCCCGCCAGCATCAGAATCCAGGCCACCGGGCTTTGTGGAATAAGAGAATTTACCCTGGTAGTTACCGTCGTCGGTGTCCTGGGCGTCCTCGGTCAAACCGCCTGGATAGTAGCTCTGCTTGGGGCCGCCCCAGCTGACGTAGCAGTGATAGGAATCAGACAGCACATCGATGGGCGCGCCGTTCATCATATTACCAGCGGTATAGGTGCAGTAGAGCTGTCCGTAGGCGCTCCACAGGAAATTGCGGGCATATTCGGCCTTGGAGAACACGGTGTCGATATTAACGTCGACGCCCGGAGCTTTCTCGAGGAAGGCGTTGCCCACGTTGAATTCATCAACGCACGAAGAGAAGAGGCCGGCCGACATTCCCAAAGCTATAATATAATAATGTATCTTTTTCATAATCTTCAATAATTGAATCTTGAATCTTGAAACTCCCCTTCAGCCTAATGGCCACCCTCCATGACGGGAGGGGATGGGGGTGGATCTTTAGAAGTTCACTTGTACGCCAAAGTTATACACGCGTGTCATAGGATAGCGCAGGCCATAGTCGAGACCGCTGCCGGGAGCTTCGGGGTCGTTACCCTTGAAGTCGGAGAAGGTCAGCAGGTTTTGGCCGGAAGCATAAAGGCGGACATAGTTGAGCAGCGGCAGCCACCGAATCTTGCGGAAGGTGTAGCCGAGCTCCATGTTCTTCAGACGGACGTAGCGCGAATCTACGAGCCATGCGCGGGAGTCGTGATTGTTGTGAACGCGGTTGGTGAAAGATATGCGCGGGAGGATTGCGTCGGGGTTATCTTCAGTCCACGAGTTGTCGGCAACCCACTGCACGAGTGCAGAAGTATTTGTAGAACCGAACTGATCACGGAAATAGCCGTTGAGCATACGGCTGGTGTGCTCGGCACCGACCCAGAGCATCGAGAAGTCGAGGTTCTTCCAACTCAGGTTGCCGTTGACAGACCATGTGAGCTCGGGCACATCGGTGTAGCCGATGGGCTTCTGGTCGTTCTGGTCGATCAGACCATCGCCGTTGAGGTCCACATAGACGGCATCGCCGTATTTGATATTGTACTGCTGGTCGGGCATTTCCACTCCGTACTTAGCCAAATAGCGCTCCTCGGTGCCTGGTTGGTAGAACTCGAAGAGGTCGTAGCCGAAGCGCTGGCCTACGGGCAGGCCCGTGCGGCTGAGATAGTCGTACATGGGTGGCACTTCGAGCATCTCAATAATCTTATTACGCGCGAAGGCAACGCTCGGGCTGATGCTGTAGCGGAAGTCGCGGATCTTGTCGGACCATTTCAGCGTCAGCTCATAACCGTGGTTCTTCACGCGGCCTTCGTTGACGTAGCTGCCGGGGAGGCTGGTGACGGCAGGCAGGAGCGAAGCGTTGGAGACGAGTATGTCCTTGCGGTCTTCCCAGAAATAGTCGAAGTTGACCATCAGACGGTCGCTAAAGAATGCAGCGTCAACACCGATGTTTATCTTGCGGGCTGTCTCCCACGTGACGTTGGGGTTGCCGGCCGTAAGCTCCTTCACGGCTTGCAACCAGTTGCCACTCGTGCCGAAGTTGGCACCGCGGTTTTGTGGATTGCCTGTCATAGAGCCTTGATAGAACTGCCAAGCACCGGGCAGGTAAAGGAAGCGGGCGCCGTTGGTGTTGTCGTTACCTACCTTACCCCACGATCCGCGCAGTTTCAAGTAGCCAATGACGTTTGACAGCGGCTCCCAGAACTTCTCGTTCGAGGGAATCCAACCGACGGAGAATGAGGGGAAGGTGCCATAGCGCTTGCCTTCGGCGAAGTTCTCGGAACCATTGTAACCTATATTAAAATCAAAGAGATAGCGGGTGGCGTAGTCGTAGGTGACACGCCCGACGAGGCCAACATAGCCTTTAGGAATAGACTGGTAGAGGCTGTTGTCGCTGTCCCAGGGGTAATAGGTCTTGCTCTGATTATAGAGCAACAGTGCTCCGACGTTGTGAAGGCCGAACTTGCGAGCGTAGTTGAAGCTTGCCTCAGCATACCAGTTGCGGTTGCCCCAGCGACCTTCGCTGTAAGGAATCGGCCAGGTTATGTTCTCCTTGCGCAGCACTTCCTCTCCGTTGTCGAGCGTGGCGACATAAGTGACACCCGTGCCGAAGCCGTTCTGGCGGTTCTTCTGTGCGGTATAGTCGGTGTTGTAAGACCCTTTAACCTTGAAGTCGAGGCCCGGGGTGAGAAAACCCATATCGAGCTTATACTGCAAGTCGAGGCTCAGGACATTGTTGCTGCGGTTGACGTAGCCCAGGTCGTAGTAGTTGGAGAGGGCATCGCGGTCGTAAGGGCCAACGATGTTCTCGTCGGCAATGATATGGCGACCTTGGTCGTCGACGCCGATGCCGGCGTAGGGCGTAGCGCCCTGCAGGTAGCGGAAGATGAAGCCTTCGCCACCACCCATGGTGGTGCGGTTCTGAACGCGTCCGCCTAGCGTCAGCGACAGCTGGCTGTAGCGCGAGACGTCGATGTCGAGGTTGGCGCGGTAGTTGAAGCGGTTGTATTTGAAGGTCTCATCGTCGTTCTGCGAGAAAGTCTTGAAGAGCGAGTTCTGGTTCATGAAACCGGCCGAGATAAAATAGCGGACGCGGTCGGTGCCGCCGCGCACGTTCACGTTGGTCTGCTCCTGCCAGGCGGCATCCTTCATCATGTAATCAATCCAATCGGTGTTGGGGAACGTCACGGGCATATCACCCGTGCGGAAGTGCTCCATCACATTCTGAGTGAAGCGAATGCCAGTGTCGCCGTAAGGACTATAGTCAGAGATGGTGGCTGATCCAGGCCACTGGTCCATAGGCAGTGCATCGGTGATGGCCGTGTAATTCCACATCTTACCATAAGTGTAAGAATCGGCGAAGTCTACGAACTTGGAGATTGTCTGCACGGCGGCGCTGGCCGAGACGGTAACCGTAGCCTTGCCGGGAGCACCGCGCTTGGTGGTGATGAGGATAACGCCGTTAGCACCTCTGACACCGAAGACGGCCGTGGCGGAGGCGTCCTTGAGAATTGTGATGTCCTCGATTTCGTTGGGGTCGATCTGACCGAACGACTGCGACGGGCGCTCCACACCATCGACCAGCACGAGCGGTTCGGCGCTGTTGAGCGAACCGATACCGCGCACGCGGATGGTATTAGATTCTTCGCCTGGCATACCAGAGCCCTGCACGATAGAGATACCGGGCAGGCGACCCTGAAGGGCGTTCTCGACGTTAGGCACAGGGGCCTTCAGCAGCTCCTCGCCACCGACGGCCGAGACGGCGCCCGTGATGGTGATTTTCTTCTGCTGGCCATAAGCGATGACGACGACCTCCTCGAGGTCTTTATCGTCGGGCTGCATCTTAATGGTGATGGCCCGGCCGTCGGCCTTGCGCGTCTGGGTGACATAACCCATGTAGGAGAACTCGAGTGTCGAACCTCGTTCTACTGAGGGCAGGCGGAATCGTCCGTCCATATTGGTGACGGTGCCCGTGCCGCCGGGAATCACTTTCACCGTAGCGCCGATCAGGGGTTCGCCCGTCTCGTCGAGGACTGTTCCTTCTACCGTCAGACTTTGAGCAAACACTACGCCGGGCAAGAGACATAATAGTGTCACCAGGCCCAGAAGAAAGAATTTACTTTTTTTCATCATAGGTAAGAATAGATTAGTTAGTATATAAATGAAATTTAGTTGGTCGGTTAACTTTTAAATATATTGTCGTGTCGCGTAAATGAGATATAGTTAAGGCTTGCTTTCGTCTGCAAATATAATATCAAATTCGATTGAGTAACATTTTTTATGTCTTTTTTTTGTAAATTGATACAAAATTAATAATAAAATGAGACGACAAAGAAAGAGAAACGGCCGTTTTGAGCCTCTCAATAATGAAGAAAGCAGCCCCTGTGGCTGCGGGATGCATGTAACTCGGCGTTCGCAACGCAAACTAGAGGTAAAAGGACAATTGGGTAAATGTTAAAGAAATAGAAATTTAACTCCATTATTTTACAAACTAAAGAATTAGGAGTAACTTTACGGGCAGAATGTCTATATAATATAATTAATGTGTGTATGAAACGTCTTATTTCAATTCTGGCTATGGCCGTTTTGCCCCTCTATGCCGGCGCCACGACAATCACCGTCACGGTGAACTCGACGCGCTATCAGACAGTGACGGGCTTCGGAGCCGCCTGCTGCGACGGTGCGATGTGCCCGTTCGGCGAAGACACGCAGCCCGTGAGGCTCCTCTATGGCCCGACGTCGAAGATCGGCCTTAACATTATGCGTATGGAAATCTCGCCCAACTTCGAGGGCGACATCATCGTGCCAGAATGGGGCAACTACGACAGCCCCTACGATTGGAAGGGCTCGCTGCCATCGGCCAAGATTGTGAAGCAGCGCGGAGGTATCGTATTCGGCACGCCGTGGTCGCCTCCTGGCGAATACAAGACCAACGGCTCGTCGGCAGGCGGCAATAGCGACGACCAGGGCAACCAGCGCGCCACCCTACGCGAGGACTGCTACGATAAGTTCTTCCCCTGGCTCAACACGTTCCTCGACTGGATGAAGCGCAACGGCGTGGAAGTCGATGCCGTGTCGATTCAGAACGAGCCAGACTGGTGGGTGAACTATTCCGGCTGCCTTTACACACCCGAGCAGCAGGTGAAACTTGTGAAGAACTACGCCCATATGCTCGACCGTGAGAAGTTCAAGGGCGTGCGGCTGATAAGCGCCGAGCCGTTGGGCTTCACACAAAACTATTCCGATGCGCTGCTGAAAGACCCTGTTGCACGCAAACAGGTGGACATCATCGCGGGGCACCTCTACGGTCATCCGCCTTTGGAGAAGGGCAATATGAAGGACGCCGCCGTGCTGGCAGCCCGCTATGGCAAAGAGGTTTGGATGACCGAACACTCGGTGACCGACAACATCGACCGCCTGCCCAACTGGCACGAGCAGCTCATCTTCGCCCAGGAACTCAACGAATGTATGCTTGCCGGCTGCACTGGCTATATATATTGGTACATGCGCGCGCATTGGGCTTTCGTAGGCACCGGCGAAGAAAAATATAATCCGGGTAACACGAAGAACAGACTGTTGCCTCGCGCCTACGTTATGTCGCACTTCTCGAAGCACGTCACGGGTTCCACACGCCTGGGCATCCGCTCGAGCATCACCACCGGCACAAACTCGTTCTTCGAGACATCGGCCTACATCAAGGGCGACTCGCTCATCGTGATGGCCATTGACACTACGGCCATAGGCTATGACCTCAATATCCGCCTGCCCTATAAGGTGAAAAGCGGCACTCTCTTGCAGTCGACGTCCAACACAAGTCTGTGCAAGGAAAGCCCCATAGAGATTGCTGAGCCGACTAACGATCTGATAGTGGATCTGCCGCCGCGCAGCCTGAACACGTATATCTTCACTATTGCGAACGACGAGGACGCAATCGGCACGGTGAAAGACAAGGCCGAAACAGAGCCCGAGGCATACTACGACTTCAGCGGACGGCAGATACAACGCCCGGCAGGGCTATATATTGAGCGAGGCACCGACGGACGAGTACGAAAGGTGCTGCGCAGGAAATAAAGAAGTTAAAGACAATAAAGGAGTTAAGGATGTTAAAGGAGTTAAAGACGATAGATTCGAGCGAGGCTTTCGTAATTGAGGCTGTCAAACTGCTTTCGCAATGAGGCCGTCTCTAGACAATGGTATCGTCTTTAACTCCTTTAACTTCCTTAACTTCTTTAACTCCATAACCACACTCTCAACTTCTCAAAACCCAATCATCCGAATCGGATGTGGCCAGCCTATCTGCCTGCCATATCTGATTCGGATGATTGGGTTTTGGATAGTGTGCCGTTCACCAGGGCTAGGCCACGGTGGCGTTCAGCGATTTCATGAGCCTTGTCGGCAGTTCACGGGGCTGTTGCTACGCCCACGTTCCTGATTCATCGGCGCGACACGTGCTCAGCTCTTCATCTCAAAGAGATTGATGAAGCCAGTCATCGTGAACACGCTGCGCAGGTCTGCATTCATGCCTGTGACGTAAACGTGCGACCCCTTGGGCTTGGCTGTCTTGAGCACGCCGAGGAAGAGTCGGAGTCCGCTTGACGAGATATAGTCCAAGGCTGTGCAGTCGAGGATGATATCGCGACCTTCGCAGTCGGCCAGGGGTTTGAGGTCCTGTTCGCACTGCGGCGCTGCAGCGGTGTCGAGTCGGCCTTCGAATATGGCAATGAGATTACCTTCTTTTTCTTCGATTGTTGTCTTCATTGTATTGCTTTTATTTATAAATTACTCAACAGTTTATTTCAGTTTCTTGCGCAGTGTCAGCACGTTCTGCCCGCTGACGCGTTCGTAGTTGATGGAGTCCATGAGCTCGCGCACGAGGAAGATGCCGAGACCTCCGATGGGGCGCTCTTCGGCCGAGAGGCTGACGTCAACGGCCTCTTTGGCGGTGGGGTCGAAGGGCACGCCATTGTCGGTGATGGTGAATTTGAGGCGTTCGACGTTGGCCTGAGCTTCAATTCTCACGGTGCCTTTTACGCCAGCGGGGTATGCGTAGCTCATGACGTTGACGACGGCTTCCTCGAGGGCGAGATTGAGCTGCATCGTCGTTGAGGGGTCAAAGGCGAGTTCCTCGCACACGCCTTCGACGAACTTTGCCAGTTGTGGCACGGTCTGAACGTCGTTAGGCAGAGTGATGTCGCGCAGCAGTCTGACGTCCTGCTGCTGCTTGGTATATTCCACTGCGAGCATCGTGACGTCGTCGCTCTGTTCTGCTCCGCCGACGAATGCCCGCATGGCCTCGCTCTGACGGTTGATGAAGCTGAAGGGGGCGATGTCGGCGCTGTCGATGGCCTGGCGTGCCACTTCGATTATGCGTTGTTCGGTGAAGAGTTCGTGGTGGCTGTTTTCGGCCTCTGTGAGCCCGTCGGTATAGAGGAAAACAGTTGTCTGTGGCTGAATGATTGTCTCCTGAGCCACGAATTTCCAGTTGTGAACGATGCCGACCGGGATATTCGACTCGCACGGCAGGAGCTGCACGTCGGTGCCTACGATGAGCGGTGCGTCGTGGCCAGCGTTGCAATAGCGGAATCGCCCTGTGGGCAGGTCGAGCACTCCAATGAACAGGGTGACGAACATATTTGATTCGTTGTCGAGCGAGATTGTCTCATTAATCTGGGCGACGATTCGCTCGGGCGCTGCCTCGTGGCCTGAGACGACGCGGAAGAGCGTTCGAGTGACGGCCATGACGAGCGATGCCGGTATGCCTTTGCCGCTGACGTCGCCGATACAGATGAAGAGTTTCTCGTCGCGTATATAGAAGTCGTAGAGGTCGCCGCCGACGGCTTTGGCTGGCGTCTGTGTGCCAAAGACTTCTATGTCGCGGCGCTCGGGATAAGGAGGATATGTCTTCGGGAGCATCGAAGCCTGGATATGGCTTGCGATGCTGAGCTCGCTCTCCATTGAAGCCTTCTGTGCCGTGGTCGTCTGCAGCTTATTGATATAGTTCTCGAGCGAAGTCTGCATCTCGGCAAAGGAGTTGCGCAAGTTGCCGATTTCATCATTGCGGCTGATGCGGGGCAGGGGAACATCGAAGTTTCCCTTGGCCATCTCGTGGGTGGAGACGGCGAGTTGCTTGAGGGGGCGTAGCTCACGGTGTATGATGATATATATGATCAGCGCCAGCAAGGCCAGCATAAAGCATAGCAGCCACATCATGTTTGTCTTCAGACGATTGGGCACTTCCATGATGCTACTCTCGGGAATACTGAAACTGACAGACCAAAGCACGCTTTCCACGGGTGCATAGAATACGATTTGCCGACCTGGAATCTCGCCAACGTCCGACTGTATATTTCGTGATGCTTTTGATGGGAGTGACATTGTATCGCTGCCTCGCTCCCAGCGGAGCATTTTTTCCATGACTTCCACCGACTTGGCGTTACCGCGCCGGCGACTATATTCCATTACGTTGGTGTTGAGGATATTTTTAGAGTCGGGGTGGCATATGAACTGCTGGTCGCGGCTGATGACGCAGACGCGCGAGTAGGGGTATGGCTTGGCCTCTTCCATGATCTGCTTCACCCAGTCGAGTGCCACGTCGGCGCAGAGCACGGCATAAATCTGGCCATTGGGCTCGCAGAGGGGCACGGAATAGGTGACCATGGGGCGTTGCGTCGACATTGTGTCGAGATATGGCAGGCACCAGTAGCCATCAAGGTGTTGGCTGGTGTAAATCCAGTTGCTGTCGGTCTCGAGATAGCAGAAGTCGTGGTCGGGGCCGCCAATCTCGTCGTAATCCAGGATGCCTTCGTTACTATCGCGGAAGACGGTAGGGGCGAAATAGCGGCCATGCTCCGGGAAGAAGTTTTCGCGGTAGAGGAGCGTCACGGCAGAGATGTCGTCGTTGTGCCCTATAAGACGATCGAGGAGTTGGTAGCAAAGCTCGTCGTCTTTGGTGAAGACGTCGGCATAGCCGGCGGCCGTCTCAAGGGCTGTCTCGACGTCGGAGATCCGGTCTTCGATGATATTGATGGCATTGTCCATGGAGCGGTTGGCCTGACGGTGCACTTCCTGCACCATGACCATGCGCACATAGTGCGTCTGCCAGAAGCCAAAGCCGATAAGCACGACGGCCACCATCACGAGCACGACTAGCGCCGTTCGCGATGCCACAGAGCCATTTATTTTCTTCCTGAAGTCCATTTTTCTGCCGGCGGTTAGTTTTTCCGCTGCAAAAGTAGTAATATTATTGTAACTGACACTAAAATTAAGAATATTTTTTAGAGAGGGAGGCTCATTCCCCACGGAGCCAGGCTGTCCCGCTCTAAACTATAAGCGCTAAACACTAAACGCTAAGCCATTCGTCATTCCTGACGGCTCAGCCGGGCGTAGGGTTGTCCCATTAGCGTCAGGTCGCCGTTGTGGAGCAAGCTGACGTCTACGCCTCGCTGGAAGAGGAGTATGATGTCCGAGCCGCCGAACTGAAAGTAGCCCATCTCCGTGCCGCGATGTAAGCGCTTGCCCGGTTGCAGATCCTGTAACCAGTTTACGCTGCAGATCTGCGACATCCCGACGGGAATCATTGCCACGAGGCCGAACTTCTCCGTCTCGATTATGGCGCAGGCGCGCGTCTCCACCATCTGGAAGCCGAGGTCGTTGACATAGTAGTAGAGCTTGCGTTCGTTGTCCCACAGCGTGTAGCCGCCGCCGGCTGCCACGCCGGGGATGCGCCGCAGCTCGCGCAGGATACCATCTACGGGCGAGTGATAGCGGTGGTAGCAGTTGACGTCGAGGAAGGTGTGGGTGAGTGTGCCGCCGGCGAAGGCCTGGGCATAGCGCGAGTCTGGTCCTATGAGCTGGCCTATGTCGGAGAGGCGGGCGGTCTTTATCTGCAACACCTCGTCGGGACCAAACACGAGCTGGTTGTTGTCGTCGATGGCCCACGTGCCTTTGGGGTAGGAGTCGGCAGGCAGCACCACGTCGACGTCGGCCACAGGGCGCATCTCGGGCGAAGCCAGGCTGCGCGCGAAGAACTCGTTGAACGTCCGCCACTGGTTGCCACTCCCGTACCAACCCTCGGTGAAGCCCCAGTCGGGGTCGTCTTTTACCATATTATAATAGAGTCCGTTCCAACTCTCTTCGCTGTCAAGGAAGCTGCCCCACGCCTGGCAATAGGTGGTCAGCCACGAGGCAAAAGGCTCCACGAACTCCACAGTGGGATAGAAGTAGCCGCGGCCGCGCAGCTCGTCGAGGGGCTGGTCTACAAGGAACCAGAAGTAGCCGACGCCCTGGTCGGTGCGAGTGTAGAGCGAAGGGAGCTCACCGTCGGGCGTAAGCCCTACCCTTACGGACCATGGCAGACTTTTGATATTAGTATCTACGAAATAGTAAAACTCCTCGAGCGACTGCACGGGGTTGTAGTCACGGTCGGGGTTTATGGCGGCAGCCTGGGCTATGGATTTCGAGAGGAGGCGGCGAATCTCGCGGTTCTCGTCGCAAATCTTTTTCAGCTGCAACGTCGCCTCTGAATACTCATGTATAGGTCGGATTTCAGGCTCGTCTTCATCGAGACATGCTACGAGGCAGAAGCTGCAAGCGAGATAAAGCAGAAGCAGAAATCTATTTGTTTTAATATTCATAACCAGCGGTTTAATGTTTTACGTTTAAAGTTCTACTGAAAAGGAGTAAGCGTCAATCCTGCCACGAAATATGCGCGACGGCACTCGGGGTTGGCCGTAAGCTGCACGAAGAGGGGCAGGCTGAAGCTGTCGGTGATGCGGATGTTCTTGGCCACGCGCAGGCTGAAGTTCGTGACCGTGAAGCGCGGTGCCTCGTAATAGTCGGTGGCCCAGGGCACGGCGCCCACGGCGGCTTGCCAGTCGCAGGTGAGCCAGCTGAAGGGGGCTGCCAACTCGATATAGGACGAATATGCCCGGTGGCCGCTGCGGTTAAGGCCGTCGGCGCCGGCGAAATTAGTCTGCCAAGAAGCCGATAGCGGCCCGAAATCGTAGGCCACGAAAGCCTCGAAGACGTGCCCCGTCTGATGAGCGCGATAGCGGAAATAGTGGTCAGTGGGCTCATTGGTCCAGTAGTCGATGACGCCCACGCTCAGGCCGCCCGTGGTGTACGACGCCATAAGGTCTATCTCGCGCGGGTCGGAACTATCAACGAAGCTCACGCTGCCCCAGGCCCCGACGCTCAAACCGCGCCAGCTCACGGCCAACGTAGGCTGCACGCTGGCATGAGCCAGCGCCATTCCGCGCCACACAAACTGGCTCACGACATCCGCCGAGAGCGTCAGTTCAGCACGGCCAGAAGCATCAGCCTCAACAGAGGCAGCCTCAGCGGGGGTGGTCTCAACAAGAGCAGCCTCAGCGGGGGTGGTCTCAACAAGAGCGGCCTCAACAGGGGTAGCCTCAACAGGGGCAGCCTTTAAGGAAGCGACCTCAGCGGAGGTTGCCTCAACAGACGCAGCCTCGACCGCTACCGCCTCTGCCTGCCGCGGGTTGAGTTCCGGGCGGTCAGTCCGCCCGGGCAAGCCCTGCCCTTCCAACAATCCCAGCTCTTCCGGCCATTCCTGCCGTCCGGTTAAATCCTGCCGCCCGGGCTCTTGTGCACCGGCCGTGCCCGCAATGGCCGCGGCCATTACTATTGACAAACAAATAATCACCTTTCTCATAACAGCTGCAAAGATACAACTTTTTTTTAGGAACCACCGCTGATTACAGAAAAACTTTGTCTAATTTTTGTTCTTTTTCCATTAAAGGCACGCACGTTCCAGCCTTGTCATCATTACCAGCTAAATCAACCGTCGTCGCAAAACCCCAATTTAAGAAAGAGAGGAAAAGAAAAATGAAAAGAAAAAGAAGCAAAAAGAAAAGTATAAAAGAAAAGGCTGAGAAAGAAAATTACTAGTAATAGTTGTTTTTGCGGCTCAAAAAAATCGAAAAAATCCGAGCTTTAAGCACCACGCTTTCGAAAAAAGACTAACTTTGCAGCACAAAACCAATCATAACGCCAAACATGAAATCCGAATCAACAACAAACGCCACGGCCTCAGCGCCACAAACCACAACCTCGCGACGCCTACTCTCGCTCGACGCGCTGCGCGGTTTCGATATGGTCTTCATCATGGGCGGAGCAGCACTGCTGGCAGCGCTGGCACAATGGCTGCCGTGCCCCTTCACCGAGGAGCTGGCACGGCAGATGGATCATGTGGAGTGGCACGGCCTGCAGCACCACGACACCATCTTCCCACTCTTCCTCTTCATCGCAGGCATCTCCTTTCCCTTTTCGCTCGCCAAACAGCAGCAGGACGGGCGCAGCTCGGCGGCGACACACTGGAAAGTGGTGCGCCGCGGACTGACGCTCGTAGCCCTCGGCATCATCTACAACGGACTGCTGAGTCACTGGAATCTGGCCGACGCGCGCTACGCCAGCGTGCTCGGACGAATCGGACTGGCGTGGATGTTCGCCGCGCTGATTTTCCTCCACACCGACTGGCGGCGGCGCGCACTCAGCGCGGCGGTGCTGCTCGTAGGCTATTGGCTGCTCCTGCGCTTCGTTCCCGCGCCCGACGGCGGCGGGGCCGACGTCTATAGCGCCCAAGGCTCGCTCACGGGGTATATCGACCGTCTGCTGCTGCCCGGCACGATCTACTACGGCAACCTCGACCCCGAAGGCATTCTTGGCACCGTGCCCGCCATAGCCACAGCCCTGCTCGGAATGCTCACGGGAGAGTGGGTGAGACTGGAGCGCCCGGGCCTCACGCCATCGAAGAAAGCAGCCGGGATGGCCGTAGCCGCCGTGGCGCTGCTGGCCGCCGGCCTGCTCTGGAGCCTCGACTTCCCCATCAACAAGAAGCTGTGGACCAGTTCCTTCGTGCTCGTAGAGGCCGCCTATTCGCTCCTGCTTTTCGCCTTGTTCTACTACGTAATCGACGTGCGGGGCCATCGCCGCTGGACCTTCTTCTTCACCGTCATAGGTCTCAATTCCATAACGATTTATCTGGCACAGAAATTCATAGACTTCCATTTCACCGCCGACAAACTTTTCGGCGGACTCATCCGCCTGCTGCCCGAAACCTCGCAGCCCTTCTTCGCCGCAGCGGCCTACATCGCCGTCTGCTGGACGTTCCTTTACATCCTCTACCGCCAACGCATTTTCCTCAAAGTGTAGCCCCGACCCGCCGCTCTGCTGGGTCTGCTGCTGCTGTGTGTGTGTTGGGTGTGCTGCCGTATCACGGCAGCCCTCTCCTCAGCGCCAGCCCCCCCCACCCCACCTTCCCCTTCAAAGCCTCCCTCATCCCCGCCCCCGACCAACCGGTTGCATGAGCGTTTTCAACCGGTTGTATGAGCGTTTTCGACCGGTTGTATGAGCGCTTTCATACGGTCGAATCAGCCCATACAACCGGTTGTCCTCACAAAGCAAGAAAAAAGAGCATGAAAATTTGGTCGTTCAGAGGGAAAACAGTATCTTTGTAGCCGAAAAGAACAAAGCTACAGCACTCACTCTTACCACTATGAAAAAACCTCTCCTACTGGCCATCGCCATCTGCGCTTTCACAAGCCTGAACGCGCAAACCTACCCCTACCAGAACCCACAGCTCAGCGCTAAAGAACGCGCCATAGACCTCTGTTCGCGACTCACGCTCGACGAGAAAGCCAAGCTCATGTGCGACGAGAGCCCAGCCATCCCGCGTCTGGGTATAAAGAAGTTCTTCTGGTGGAGCGAAGCACTGCACGGAGCCGCCAACCAAGGTAACGTCACCGTCTTCCCCGAGCCCATAGGCATGGCCGCAAGCTTCAATCCGGACATGGTATTCAAAGTGTTCGACGTGGCCAGCACCGAATTCCGTGCGCAGTACAACCGCCGAATGCACGAGCTCGGCGGCGAGGACGAGAAGTTCCACAGCCTCAGCGTATGGACACCCAATGTGAACATTTTCCGCGACCCGCGCTGGGGACGCGGTCAGGAGACCTACGGCGAAGACCCATACCTCACCAGCGTGCTCGGAACGCAGGTGGTGCGAGGACTACAAGGCCCAGAGTCGTCGAAATACCGCAAGCTGTGGGCCTGCGCCAAGCACTATGCCGTGCACAGCGGACCCGAATATACGCGCCACACAGCCAACCTCACCGACGTCAGCCTGCGCGACCTCTATGAGACCTATCTCCCCGCCTTCAAGACACTGGTCGAAGATGCCAAGGTGCGCGAGGTGATGTGCGCCTACCAGCGTCTCGACGACGAGCCCTGCTGCGGCAATGCGCGGCTGCTGCAGCAAATCCTGCGCGACGAATGGGGCTTCAAGTACCTCGTCGTGAGCGACTGCGGAGCCATCAGCGACTTCCACCACAACCACAAGACCAGCTCCGACAAAGTGCACGCCGCACGCGCCGGAGCGCTCGCAGGCACCGACGTCGAATGCGGATGGGAATACGTCTACGGCAGTATTCCAGAAGCCGTGCGCCGGGGGCTCCTCACCGAGGCCGAGGTCGACAAGCACGTAGTCCGTCTGCTCGAAGGGCGCTTCGACCTAGGCGAGATGGACGACCCCGCACTCGTGGAGTGGTCTAAGATACCGTATTCAGCCATGTCAACGAAAGAGAGCGCACAGAAAGCACTCGACATGGCACGCCAGACAATCGTGCTGCTGCAGAACAAAGGCGACATTCTCCCCCTCAAAGCCGGCAAGGAACGCATAGCCGTAATAGGACCGAACGCCGACAACAGCCCCATGATGTGGGGCAACTACAACGGCACGCCTAACCACACCGTCACAATCCTCGACGGCATCTGCGACAAACTCGGCGTGAAGAAAGCCAAGGCAAAAGCAGGCAGCGCAAAACTCACATACCTCAAAGGCTGCGACCTCACAAGCGACCTCGTCATGGACAGCCGCCTCGCCACCGAATGCCGGCAGGACGGCCGACCAGGCCTGCGAGGCACCTTCTGGAACAACACGCGCCGCGAAGGCAAAGCCGTCACCACACAGACTTACACCAACCCCGTTGCCGTGACCACGGCGGGCATGCACAACTTCGCTCCGGGCGTGGCGCTCGAGGATTTCTCGGCCACGTATGAGACGGTCTTTACCCCACGCGAGGCTGGCGAATACGTAATCAACGTAGAAGGCACCGGCCACTACGAGGTTTACGTCGACGGCGAACAGAAGCAGCGCATTCACTCTTGGCGCGCAACGCCAACGCGCACGCCCATTCAGGCCGAGGCCGGCAAAGGCTATAAAATCGAAGTCCGTTACGAATTCGTCAAGACCTGGGGCGCCGACATCAAAATCGACATCGCCAAAGAACTGCACATCGACTACGACGCCATCATAGCCCAGCTCAAAGGAGTGCAGACGGTGGTCTTCGTAGGAGGCATCTCGCCGGCGCTCGAGGGCGAGGAGATGCCCGTCAACATCGACGGTTTCAGAGGCGGCGACCGCACCAATATCGAGCTGCCACGCGTGCAGCGCGAGTTCCTCAAAGCCCTCAAAGCTGCCGGAAAGAAGGTCGTCTTCGTCAACTGCTCCGGCTCAGCCATAGCCCTCCAGCCCGAGACCGAGACCTGCGACGCCATACTCCAGGCATGGTACGCCGGACAAGAAGGCGGCACGGCCGTGGCCGACGTCCTCTTTGGCAAAGTAAACCCCTCCGGCAAGCTCCCCGTCACCTTCTACCGTTCCAGCGAACAGCTGCCCGACTATGAGGACTACTCCATGCGAGGCCGCACTTACCGCTACTTCGACGACCCCCTCTTCGCCTTCGGATTCGGCAAGAGCTACACCACATTTGAGGTCCGAAACGGCCAAGTGAAGATGGACAACGCCTACAACGGACGACTCACCCTCGAAGTGGCCAACACCGGCAAACGCGACGGTACGGAAGTCATACAACTCTACGTACGCGACACCAACGACGCCGAGGGACCGCGCCGCTCGCTAAGAGCCTTCACCCGCGTAAGCGTCAAGGCTGGACAGACGGCCAAAGTGGAGCTGCCCCTCACCGAGAAGACATTCGAGCTCTTTGACCCCGCCACCAACACCGTGCACGCTCATCCCGGCCACTACGAGCTCTTCTACGGCACCAGCTCACAAGACTCCGACCTCCACCGCCTCGACCTCACGCTCCAATAAACTGTTAGAAACAAATAGATCGCCCCCAACGCCCAAATTAGATTGCGCCCAACGCCCAAATAGATCACACCCAACGCTCCCCCTTGGCCGTTTCACAATAAAGTGAAGCCCTCAGCCATTGGCATAATACCGCCGCCACCAGTTGAGTGGCCGGCGGTATTACCGTCGGCACGCCACCTCCCTCCCCAACCATAAACCCTCCCCCTCAACCCCAAACCGCCCCGCTCCTTTACATTTGTCAAGAAAAACGTTCCTTTTCTTACATTTATTTGGTCACAACCGATATTTCCTTTATCTTTGCGCCCGAAATCAAAACTCACGACGCACACTATGACAGCTAAAAGAAGTGATGTAGGCGCAAAAATACGCACCTTGCGTGAGGCCAAAGGCCTCAGCCTCGAAGAAATCGCAGAGCGCAGCGGACTGGCTCTCGAGCAAGTAACATCAATCGAAACCGACGAATTTCTGCCGTCGCTCGGGCCACTAATCAAAGTAGCACGAGCCCTCGGCGTACGCCTTGGCACATTCCTCGACGACAGCGACGAGCTCGGCCCCGTGGTCAGCCGCCACCAAGAACAGGAGCAAAACAGCAGCATCAGCTTCTCAAACGACTCCACCGAGGCACGCCAAAACATGATCTACCACTCCCTCGCACGGCAGAAAGCTGGGCGCCATATGGAGCCCTTCGTAATCGACGTCAAGGCCGACGAAGCACAGGAGTTCAAGCTCTCTGCACACGAAGGCGAAGAATTCATTTACGTCCTCGAAGGAACCATCGAGATAGCCTACGGCAAAACCATCTACACTCTCAATCAGGGCGACAGCATCTTCTACGACAGCATTGTGAAGCACCACGTGCACGGAGCCCCAGGCAAGACCGCCAAAATCCTCGCCGTAATCTATATTCCTATTTAACTTCGAAGTTAAGGAGTTAAGGAAGTTAAAGGAGTTAAGGAAGTTAAAGGAGTTAAGGAAGCTGGCATAGCTCGAGCCCAACGTTCAAAGTTCAAAGTTCCACGTTCAAAGTTTTAATCATTGGATAACACAACACGCAAATACCCCGCCGAGACAGGCGGCGAAGGCTATACGCTCTTTGAGCGCACACTTGGCGAATGGCTCGAACACTGGGCCGCTACAACGCCCGACAAAGAATACCTCGTTTACAGCGACCGCGACCTGCGCTTCACTTGGGCGCAGTTCAACGAGCGCGTAGATAACCTCGCAAAAGGACTGCTGGCAATAGGCGTTAAGCGAGGCTCAAACGTAGGCATATGGGCCACAAACGTCCCCGATTGGCTCACCTTCCTTTACGCCACCGCAAAAATCGGCGCCGTACTCGTGACCGTCAACACCAACTACAAGCAGAGCGAGCTCGAATACCTCTGCAAGGACTCGGATATGCATACGCTCTGCATCACCGACGGCACTTGGGAAGCCGACTATGTTGACATGACCTACAAGATGCTACCTGAGCTGCGCACGGCCGAGCGCGGGCATCTCAACAGCGAGCGCTTCCCCTATCTGAAGAATGTAGTATATATAGGTATGGAGAAGCACCGCGGAATGTTCAACACCGCCGAACTGCTTCTGCTCGGGCAGAACATCGAAGACGAAGAACTACTCGCCGCAAAGAGCGTCGTCACATGCCACGACGTAGTGAACATGCAGTACACCTCAGGCACCACAGGCTTCCCCAAAGGCGTGATGCTCACCCACTACAACATCAGCAACGACGGCTATTTCACTGGCGAGAACATGGGCTTCACGCAGGACGACAAGCTCTGCGTCTGTGTGCCCCTCTTCCACTGCTTCGGAGTGGTGCTTGCCACGATGAACTGTCTCACCCACGGCTGCACGCAGGTCATGGTGGAGAAGTTCGACCCCCTCGTAGTGCTCGCCAGCGTCCACAAAGAGCGCTGCACCGCCCTCTACGGCGTCCCTACGATGTTCATCGCCGAGCTCAACCACCCGATGTTCTCGATGTTCGATATGAGTTCGCTCCGCACGGGCATTATGGCCGGGTCGCTCTGCCCGGTCGAACTGATGAAACAGGTGTCTGAGAAAATGTTCATGACCATCACGTCGGTCTATGGGCTCACAGAGAGCTCGCCTGGAATGACCCAGACCTGCCTCTCCGACTCCTTCGAACAGCGCTGCACCACCGTCGGGCGCGATTTCCCATTCGTAGAGGTGAAAGTGCTCGACCCCGAGACAGGCAAAGAATGCCCGCCGGGCGTGCAGGGCGAGATGTGCTGCCGAGGCTTCAACGTCATGAAAGGCTACTACAAGAATCCGCAGGCCACGGCCGAAGTCATCGACGAGAACGGATTCCTCCACAGCGGCGACCTCGGCATAAAGGACGAGCAAGGCTACTATCGTATCACAGGGCGCATCAAAGACATGATTATTCGCGGAGGCGAAAACGTTTACCCGCGCGAGATAGAGGAATTCCTCTACCATATGCCTGGAATAAAGGACGTACAGGTGGCCGCCGTGCCTTCGAAGAAATATGGCGAGGAGGTCGGAGCCTTCATCATCCTCTATGAGGGCGTCACGATGACGCCCGAGGACGTCCGCGAGTTCTGCCGAGGCAAGATTGCGCGATACAAGATTCCCAAGTATGTCTTCTTCGTCAACGAATTCCCTCTTACAGGCTCAGGTAAGATACAAAAATTCAAGCTTAAAGAGCTTAGTTTGAAGTTGTGCGAGCAACAAGGCATAGAAGTCATCTGACTTTTTCACTTTTTTAGCATTTTTCTTGCACATTAAACAATTATTTACTTACTTTGCAGCGGAATTTAACAAACATAAAGATTCTTGAAGCGTAATCTTTTCCTCGCAATTCTGCTTGCATTGCTCTGTGCAGTCGGAGTGTGGAGCTGGTTGGCTCATCCCTGGGAGGGGTGGGCGCTGGCTTCTGACAGCCAAGTGAAGAAGAAAGGATTCGTAATCGACCGCTACGACCGCCTCCTCGACGAATACGTATCGCTCGGCAGCTACACGGCCCTCCACCGGATGAACACCGACTACACGGCACAGACCACAATGCTCATTGAGGACGTGCTGGAACTTGGCAGCGCCATGGAGCCCGATGTCGAGAAACGCATGCGCTACCTCTATCTCGACTCCACGATGCAGGAGCTGCTCGATGCCGTACACGCTCAATACAACGATATCAGCGACATCGAAAAAGATTTCGACAACGCATTCAAGACTCAGGAGAAGCGCGACCCAGACTTCCGACGCCCCCGCGTCTACACCCAAATCGGGCGCCTCGGACGCAGTATCGTGGTCAACGACACACTCATAGGCATTAGCCTCGACAAATACCTCGGCAAAGACAGCCCCTTCTACGACGGACGCTTCACCGACGAGCAACGGGCACGAATGAGCCGTGCTTTCATCGTCAGCGATGCGCTAAATGCCTATCTCGAACATAAGAAGCCCAAACTCAAGCCCTACTTCCATGATTACCACCAGCTCGACCCCCTCTCTGATCCTATGCCCCGTTGAATTAGGCGAGACGCCGCAGCAACGCGTGTTGCCCGAGTACAACAAGTCGGTGATCAAGGGCCTCCGCTATTTTATCGTAGAAGAGATTCGCTCGGCAAGGCGCTTCCTCAAGCGCGTAGATAAAAACATCGACATCGACGCTCTGACGTTCTACCCCATGGGCAAGCACGCTGATGCCGCACTCTTCGAGCAGTACCTCAAGCCGCTCGACGAGGGCGAGAGCATTGGCGTAATCTCAGAAGCCGGTTGCCCTGCCGTGGCCGACCCCGGCGCCGATGTCGTGGCAATAGCCCAGAGGAAAGGCGTGCGCGTAGTGCCGCTCGTGGGGCCGTCGTCGATGATCATGGCCGTCATGGCTTCTGGGCTCAACGGACAGAGCTTCGCCTTCAACGGCTACCTGCCCATCGAGGCCGCAGACCGCGCCAAGCGCCTCAAGCAGCTCGAGGAACGGGCGCTGCACGAACAACAGACGCAGCTCTTCATCGAGACGCCATACCGCAACGCCAAGCTCTTCGCCACACTCCTGCAGACACTGCGACCGCAGACGCGCCTGTGCATAGCCGCCGGCATAACCACCGACAACGAATGGATTCGAACGCAGACCGTGGCGCAGTGGAAGCACACCACCCTCCCCGACCTCTCCAAGACGCCCGCCATCTTCCTTTTCGGCAGATAGACTAATCCGTTATGCCACGCCCACAAGCCATCGCCACCGTCGTCAGCGCCTCTGTGCTCGTTGCCACTTCGGCTTTTTCGGCACAAAAGAAGGACCGACAGCCCAACATCATCCTTTTCATGGTAGATGATATGGGGTGGCAAGACACGTCCGTGCCTTTCTGGACACAACGCACGTGCCTCAACAACACCTATGAGACGCCAAATATGCAGCGCTTGGCCGACGAGGGAGTGCTTTTCACGCAGGCTTACGCCTCGCCAATCAGCTCGCCCAGTCGATGCTCACTCATGACCGGAGCGAACGCCGCCCGCCATCGTGTGACGAACTGGACATTCCGTCGCGACACAATGACCGACGGAACCGACGACCGTCTCTCGCCGCCCGACTGGAACTACAACGGCATCTGCCAAACCTCGGGA
The DNA here is from genome assembly GCA_017429945.1 of Bacteroidaceae bacterium. Classification (GTDB taxonomy): domain Bacteria; phylum Bacteroidota; class Bacteroidia; order Bacteroidales; family Bacteroidaceae; genus Physcousia. The sequence continues at coordinate 12,647 of JAFRNY010000092.1, read as the reverse complement.
GTGCCCAATACGTTCGTCGCACGCTCATTCGTAGATATTCTTCGCGAAAACGGCTACCACACTATTCACTGCGGAAAGGCGCATTGGGGGGCTGAGCACACGCCAGGCGAAGCGCCCGAGCACTTTGGTTTTGAGGTCAACATCGCAGGGCATGCCGCAGGCGGACCGGCCACCTATCTCAGCGAACGCAACTTCGGCCACGACGGCAACGGCCGCCCTACGGCGCAGTTTGCCATACCCGGGCTGCGCGACTATTGGGGCACAGGCACTTTCCTCACCGAAGCCCTCACGCAAGAAGCCCTCAAGGCCTTAGACAAAGCCAAGAACTACGCGCAACCGTTCTATCTCTATATGTCGCACTATGCCGTACACGTTCCCATAGACCGCGACCCTAGCTATTTTGACAAATACCGCCTCAAAGGACTTTCAGAGAAAGAGGCAGCCTACGCCTCGCTCATCGAAGGCATGGACAACAGCCTCGGGCAGATACTCGCCTGGCTCGACCGCAACGGCGAGCGCGACAACACGATCGTCATCTTCATGAGCGACAACGGGGGCTACTGCACCAGTACCGAATGGCGCGACGAGCCGCTCTACACGCAGAACGCACCACTGCGCTGCGGAAAGGGGTCGCTGCTCGAAGGAGGCATTCGCGAACCGCTCATCGTCAGATGGCCTGGAACGGCACAGCCCCACAGCCGTTGCGACAGCTATCTATGCATAGAAGACTTTTTCCCGACGATTCTTGAGATGGCACAAGTAGGCCGCTACAGAGCGCCACAGACCATCGACGGCCGCAGCTTCGTGCCGCTGATTAAAGGCAAAGCCGACGGCTCGGCCAAAAGGCCTCTCATATGGAACTACCCCCACATCTGGGGCAACACCGGACCGGGCATAGACCTCAACTGCGCCATCAGACTGGGCGACTGGAAGCTCATCTATTATTACAAGACCGGCATTTCTGAGCTCTACAACATCAGGACAGACATCTCAGAGCAGCATAATCTCGCCGCCCAACAGCCAAAAATTGTACGCACCCTGGCACGACGGCTCGGCAAGGAACTCCGACGGATGAAGGCACAGCGCCCCACCGACAAACTAACCGGCCTGCCATGCCCCTGGCCCGACGAGGTGAGTAAATAATGAATTATTAAATTTACACTAAATATAAGCAAAATAGGCACTTTTCCTTGGGGTTAACGGAAAAAACACCTAATTTTGCACCCGAAATTAAAATTCAACAAACGAAAGAATGAAACAAGCAGTCATCACCATAGCAGGCTTGCTGCTCACCATGAGCGCTGCTGCTGCCAGACAGAGCGATACCGACAATCGCCGCAGCCCGGTAATCAAGATCCTCAATGCAATGGCCGAGGGCGAGGATTCGCTCCGTCAGGACTCTATTATCGTACAGACGATTCCCGCCCAGACGCCCGCACCAGCCGTTACCGAGGCTAAGCCCGTGATGCCCGTAGCTCCTGAGGCCGACGAGCAGAAGGGCAATACGTTCACCATCGACGCACAGGTGCGCGCCAGAGGCGAATACGACCACGGAGCCATCACTCCGCGCGAGCGTGGCGACGACGCCGCTATATTTTTTAATGAACGCGCGCGCGTAAGCATCGGCTACGAGAGGCAAAACCTGCAGCTCAAGGCTTCAGTGCAGCACACAGGCATCTGGGGACAGGACGCAATCAACGAGCGCAGCGGACGTGTAGCTATGCACGAGGCATGGGCTAAAGGCTACACCAACAACGGACTCTTCATGCAGGTAGGCCGACAGGAGCTCTCCTACGACGATGAGCGCATCCTCGGAGCTTCCGACTGGGACATCGCAGGCAACAGCCACGACGCACTGCGCATGGGTTTTGAGAACGAAGAACACAAAGCGCACATCTTCGGGTCGCTCAATCAGAGCATCGATCACGACCGCATCGGCAACTACATCGGCCCGATGCCCTACAAGAATCTCGCCGGCGTATGGTACCACTATCAGCCCCGCGACCTCGGCCTTGGCATCTCTGTGCTCGGACTGAACATCGGCGTGGAGCGTACGCGCCTCGGTGAAGCCACGGGCGACGTCAAGTACATGCAACTCGCTGGCACACATATCACTTACGCCTTCAGCGACTTCGACTTCGCTGCTTCGTTCTACTACCAGCGTGGCACTGAAGCACGCTCACGCAAGGACATCAGCGCCTACATGGCCAGTGGGCGAGCAGCCTACAACGGCGACATCGTCGGCGGATTCCTCGCCTACGACTACCTCAGCGGCAACAACGGGCGCAACACTAATCAGCACGCCTTCACGCCACTCTATGGCACAGCCCATAAGTTCAACGGAGCCATGGACTATTTCACCTCATCGCTCGAGTGCGGACTGCAGGACGCACAGGCTGGTGTTTTCGTGAACATCGGCCGCAAGCGTCCCGAAACAGGCCGCCCCGTCACCATCTCAGGCAACTACCACTATTTCCTCACCGGAGAGAAGTACGGCGACCTCGAGTGGGAACTCGGTCACGAAGCTGACTTCCAAGTCACGGCTCGCCTGCTGCGCGACCTCACGATCACCGCAGGTTATTCCTTTATGCTCGGCACCGAGACGCTCGACTATTTCAAGAGCGGCAACCACCTGATGTGGCAAGACTGGGGCTATCTCACCATTTGTTTCAATCCTCGCATCCTTAAGCTGAAGTGGTAACAGACAACCTCCGACAAGCCCCCTGGGACTGGCGACTGAGCGCGCTCATCTGCGCAGCACTCGTTGCCGTTGGCATAGCTCTGCAATGGGCTGTGGGACCTGTCGTATGGGCTGTCTTCGCTTGGCCGGTGAACATCATCTGTATGGCCGCACTGCTTGCAGCCCTGCTGCTGATGCACCTGCTGCGCCGCAAAGTCCGCCTTTTCAGCTATCTCTCTTCGCTCCCGGCAGCCCTCCCGGCTATCGCCACAGCCCTCGTGCTGACGATGGTCATGGGACTTACCCGCCAAACGGCCGACGGCCATTGGCTGAGCGATATGCTCTGCTTCTGGCCATTCGTGCTGGCATACGTCTATGTGACTCTTATCGTGGGACTTACCACACTGCGCCGTCTGTCTAAGATCGCGTCGCTACTTGCCGGTCCCAATCGCTCACTGCGCATCGCCGACATAGCTTTCGTGCTCAATCACGCCGGACTGTTCCTCGCCCTCACCTGCGCCACGCTCGGCAACCCCGACCTCCAGCGGCTGAAAATGATTACTACGCTTGGGGCATTTGAATGGCGAGGCGTCGATGACAGCGGACTGCTCCACAACCTTCCCGTGGCAATTGAGCTCAAGCGCTTTATCATGGAGTCTTACGACGACGGCTCACCGCGCCGCTTCGCATCAGACATCCATGTGCGCACAAAGCGAGGCAAGGATTTCGAGGCTACGGTAGATGTGAACCACCCCGTAGAGGTCGACGGTTGGAAGATTTATCAGTACAGCTACGACACAAAGGCCGGAGCCGACAGCCGCATAAGCATCTTTGAACTGGTGCGCGACCCCTGGCTGCCTTACGCCTACGCAGGTATAATCATGATGCTGGCCGGAGCGCTCTTTATGCTCTTCGGCAACGGCAGAAAGGAGGTGAAGGAGTCATGATCTGGGATTACTTCACCCTCGTTGCAATCATCGCAATAGCACATTGGGCGCTGGGAGCTCTAGCTGCCTGGAAAGGCAAAACGCGCACCACAATAGTCGCCACCGCCATTGGTCTGGCTATCTTCTTCGCCTTCATCATCGCTATGTGGGTGACGCTCGAGCGGCCACCGCTACGCACGATGGGCGAGACGCGACTCTGGTATTCGTTCTTCTTGCCGCTGGCCGGACTGCTCGTCTATGCCCGCAAGCGCTACAAGTGGATTCTATCGTTCACCACCGTACTCGCCACCGTCTTCATCTGCGTAAACATCTTCAAACCCGAAATTCACTCAAAGGCCTTGATGCCGGCTCTCCAGAGTCCGTGGTTCGCGCCGCACGTCATTGTTTACATGATGGCTTATGCCATTCTCGGCGCCGCCACTCTCATGGCTGTATATTATCTCGCGAAAAGCTACCGGAAAGTACAAGGCGTCCCCGAAGCCAAAACATACGATGCCGCAATCAACAGCGAAGCGTCTATTGAACCCTCTCGCAAGGCAGCCGGCTTTACTCTCGATAGCGAAGCGTCGGCAGAGCTCGACGGCATAGTCCGCGCAGGACTCGCCTTCCTCACTTTCGGCATGCTCTTCGGCGCGCTGTGGGCTAAGGAAGCTTGGGGACATTATTGGTCATGGGATCCAAAGGAGACGTGGGCCGCAGTGACCTGGCTCGGCTACCTCCTCTTCATTCACTACCGACGCCTCCCGCGCCACAACACGCGCCTCGCGCTATGGCTCCTCATCGCCGCCTTCATACTACTGCAGATGTGCTGGTGGGGCATCAACTACCTGCCCAGCGCTCAAGGCACAAGCGTCCACACTTACGGATAATCCGCAAGCTCAAATCTACAAAAGCATAATATCAAACAAGCCTCCCGTTAATGGGAGGCTTGTTTGTTTAGCACTTCGCGCATATGCTTCTCGAGCAACCCGAAGGCAGGATGAACCATCGTGCCGTGGTCGAAGCCGTCAAGCTCGTAAAGCACCGTCTGCCGGTGACCGACCAGCTTCATCATCCGCGCCAGATACTGATTCTCATCGTAACGCCCATAAAGCTCCAGTTCGCGGTCGCCGCAGATGAGGATGAACGGCGGACAGTCTTTCCGAACCCAATAGAGCGGCGCAAACTCGTCGATCGTCGGCTGCAAGGCGTCTATCCCCTGCATCTTCCTCACGTTATAGTGCGTGATGGCCTGTCCGCTGAAAGGCACGTAGGCCGCAATCGAATCGGCATCCACGCCGTACTTGCCCAGCCAAGCCCTGTTCAGGCACAGCATCATCGACAGGTAGCCGCCGGCCGAATGACCCGTCACGAACACCTTGCGTGTGCTGCCGCCATAGTCCGCGGCATGGCGCATGACCCATGCCACCGCCTCGGCGGCATCGTCAATCGTCTTATCCACAGTCACTTTCGGCAACAGACGATAGTTCACGCCGACGACCACATAGCCCTTCCCGCGCAACTCCTGCGGCACATCCTTCTGTCCGGCCTCCAGGCCGCCGCCATGGAACCACACCACGACGGGCGCATCCTTGGCATCGGCGGGGTAATAGACATCGAGCTTCAGGCGCTCCGTGGCGTAAGCATCGGTCTTAGAGGTATAACTTATATCCCTGGCCCAAAGATAATTTTGGGCAAAGCTTGCAACAGCCAGGCACAGGCCGACAATCAGCAAACAATAGCGCTTCATAACTATAAGAATTTAGGATTATCGCCACAAAGATAAACATTTTCTTGCTTTACGCTGACTATTTCCTCTTTTTTCTTTATCTTTGTAGGCGAAAAACAACTCAGACTACAGATGCAGACATTCATTTACATCCTTATAGGCTTAATCATCGGAGCCATTCTTGGTGCCATCATCGCTTGGCTCATCATGCGCGGGAAGCTCAACGTGGCCAATACAATCCTCGCCGAGCGCACTGCCGAAGGCATTGAATATCAAGCTACTTTACGCGAGCGCGAACAGGCACTGGCCGAGCTCGCAGAAGCCCGTCAGCAACTGGCCGTGCGCGCAGAGGTGCTTTCCACACAGCTTGCAGAACTGCAACAGCACAGCCGCGAGACGCTCGAAGCGCGCGAAATGGCCGCACAGCAGAAGCTCGAGGCACGCGAACAGGCAGCTCGCGAGGCTGCCGAGGCACAGGAGCGGCGCCACAGCGAAGCTATCAAGGCGCAGCAGGAGCGCTTCGACGAGACTATCGCCCGCGTGTCGGCGCAGATGAAAGACGCCACAAACGAGATGCTCCGCCAGCGCCAGAAAGAGTTTACCGAAGCTTCCGGCGAAAGCCTCGGAGGCATCGTCAACCCGCTGAAAGAGAACATCGAAGAGCTCAAGCGCACCCTCGCCGAGAACAAGAACCAACAGAGCGCCGACAGCGGAGCCATCAAGAGCATCATTCAGCAGATGATGCAGTCGAGCGAACAGGCACGGCGCAGCACCGAAGAGCTCACAAAGGTATTCCGCAAGAGTAACAACGTGCAGGGCACGTGGGGCGAGACAGTGCTCGACGAACTGCTTGAGAGCCAAGGCCTCACACGTGGCGTACACTACGACGTGCAGCCCACCATCCGCGATGCGGCCGGCACCGCCGTGCTCACCGACGACGGCAGCCGTCTGCGCCCCGACGTCATCCTCCACCTCGACCAGCGCCGCGACGTCATCATCGACTCCAAAGTCTCACTCGCAGCCTACATGGACTACGTCAACGCCCAGACCGAAGCAGAGCAGAAGCAAGCCCTCGCGCTACACATCGCCAGCATCAAGGAGCAGGTTAAAAACCTCGCATCGAAGGACTACAGCACCTACATCCAGCCGCCGAAGGTGCGGATGGACTACGTCATCATGTTCGTGCCCAACACTGGAGCCCTCTGGACGGCACTCGGCGCGCAGCCCGACCTCTGGCGCTGGGCTATGGAGCGCAACGTTTACATCGCCGACGAGCAGACGCTCTATGCCGCCCTGCGCATAATCAACCTCACCTGGACACAAATCCGCCAGGCCGAGAACCATGAGAAAGTCTATGCCCTCGCCAACGAGCTCATGGACCGCGTAGGGCAGTTCATGAAGAAGTATCAGGCCATCGGCACCTCGCTCGCTAAGGCTCAGCAGGCCTACGACGACGCCGAGCGCAAGCTCGCGCCCACCGGACAAAGCATCCTCCAGACCTGCGCCAAGCTCCAGAAGCTCGGCGCCAAGCAGTCCGACCGCAATCCCCTACCCCAGCTCACCGACATCGACGAGATACCTCAACTGCCCTCAACAACTGACCCTTCGCTCAACGATAAACCCTAAACGATAAACCCTAAACCCTCAACGATAAACCCTAAACCCTCAACGAAAAGAAATGCTTACCCGTTTACTCAACTTCCTCGACGCTTCGCCCGTCAATTTCTTTGCTGTAAAGAACATCATCGCAGAGCTCGAAGCGGCCGGCTATCGGCGCTTCGACGTCCATCAGCCGCTGGGCAAGGTCGCCGCCGGCGACAAGTTTTACGCCACGAAGAACGATTCGTCGGTCTTCGCCTTCCACATCGGACAGCAGCCGCTGGCCGACGCAGGCTTCCACCTCCTCTGCGCTCATGCCGACTCCCCCACCTTCCGCATCAAACCTGCGGCTGAGATGACGTGCGAAGGCGGCATCGTGAAGCTCAACACCGAGGTCTATGGCGGCCCGATTATGTCGACGTGGTTCGACCGCCCGCTGACCATCGCCGGGCGCGTCATCCTGCGCGGTACCGACGCCTTTGCGCCCCAGACGGTGCTCATCCACGTACGCCGCCCGCTGCTGCAGATCAGCAATCTCGCCATTCACTTCAACCGCCAGGTGAACGACGGCGTGAAACTGAGCAAGCAGAAGGACGTGCTGCCTCTGCTCGGCATAGTCACCGACGAGCTCGAGCGCGGCAACCTGCTCATGAACATCATCGTAGAAGAGGTAAACCGCCAGCGCACAGACGCGGTCACAGCCGACGACATACTCGACTTCGACCTATACCTCGCCGACACACAGCCCGCCTGCACCTTCGGCGTCCACGACGAGTTCATCTCCTCCGGACGTCTCGACGACCTCTCAATGTGCTTCGCCGGGCTCGAAGCGCTCTTGAACATTTCAAATCCCAAAGTTCAAAGTTCAGCGCAGAGCACAGAGTTCAATGTTCTAACCCCCGCCACGACTGCCGTCCTCGCCATCTTCGACAATGAGGAGACAGGCTCGCAGACGAAGCAGGGCGCCGCAAGCCCCTTCCTCGCCTCACTGCTCAAACGCATAGCTTTATCGCAGAGCGGTACTGAAGAGGCTTTTTATCAGGCCGTGGAGCGCGCCTTCATGGTATCGGCCGACAACGCCCACGCCTGGCACCCGAACTACAGCGAGAAGTACGACCCCACGAACCATCCCATGCTCGGCGGCGGTCCCGTCATCAAATTCAATGCCGCGCAGAAATACGCCAGCGATGCCGCATCGGCAGCCGTCTTCGCAGAGCTCTGCCGACAGGCCGGCGTGCCCTGTCAGCGCTTCGTCAACCACAGCGACGTGGCTGGCGGCAGCACCCTGGGCAACATACTCGCCTCATCGCTGCCACTGCGCGGCGTGGACATGGGCAACCCCATCCTCGCCATGCACAGCTGCCGCGAGACGGGCACCGTGGCTGATCACCTCTACGCCGTCCGCGTTTTCTGCGAGTTCTTCAAATAGCGCCCTGCCACCGCGCCAGTTCCGACGGCCTGGGAAAAGGCTAAAGCAAGAGAGTCGGGAGCACGTCATGCCACGCGCTCCCGACTCTTTTCTTTTGGGGCAATGAAATCACCAAACTAAAAATGATTGATTTACCGAAGATTGACGAACTGATTGACGAACTGATTGACGAACAGATTGACGAACTGATTGACGAATAGATTGACGAATAGATTGACGATGATTGACGACTAAACTGCAAGGGACGATTTTATATCTTAGGACGTCAATCGTCATCAATCTAATCGTCAATCTCAATTAATCTTATCTCCAAACTTCAATAATATTAAACATTATTTGTTTGAATAACACCTACACACCTACTATTTTTTATAATCATCGTGTATACAGGAAGTTAAATAGTAGGTGTAAACTTAGAATTTCTTTAAATTAATAGGTGCAAAGGTAAAATATATGCAATAATTTGTATTATTATGGGTAATAATGCGTACAAATATGGCTTTGAGGTGCTGCGCGACAAGGCCAAGGGTTATGGCGGAAACCCTTAAGGGTTCAGGGCATAACCCTTGAGGGTTTTGAGGTAAAACAACTTGTTTTACTTCGTAACCTTCGGGCTTAATTCGAAATGCAACAGGGAGAATAACGCAAGACAACAGGGAGAATAACGCAAGACAACAGGGAGAATAACGCAAGACAGCAGGGAGAATAACGCAAGGCAGTAGGGAGAATTACGCAATGCAACAGGGAGAATAACGCAAGACAACAGGGAGAATAATGCGATTCTACCGGAAGAATAGCTAAAAACTACCGGTCACGTTGCAGAACGCGACCGGTAGTGAATCTGATTCGAAATGGCCTTGAATCATAAAAGGGCCTGACAAATGGAAGAAAGCGATTGACGGAGAGGGGATTAGTCTGCAGGCGCTTCGTCGAGTTGAGCCATGAGTGAGAGCATCTGGTCGCGGAGCTGGGCGGCGGTGATGAAGTCGAGCTGCTTGGCAGCGGCCTGCATCTGACGGCGCAGCTGGTCAACGCGCTTACGCATCTCTTCGCGCGTGAGGTATTCCACTTCGGCCTCGGCGGCTGAGGGCACACCTTCGGCGGCCATAGGCAGGGCGTTGGCGGCGTGACCGCTAAGGTGCTGGGCAACAGCTCCTTTACGCTTGCCAGAAACGGCACCTTTGCCTGTTGCTGCGCCTTTATCTGCTGCGGCACCCTTGCGTTTGGCAGCCTCTTCGTCGTCGATAAGCCGCACGTTGGTGATGACGGGCCGTTCGGGCTCGATGTAGGCACGGCGGTCGCGCTCGGCCGAGCGTTCCTGCTGGGCAGCCACGAGGTCGGTCATGGTGCGATCCTTGCGTATCTGCGTGGGCGTTATGCCATGCTCTTCGTTGTAGCGGAGCTGTTTCTCGCGCCGGCGATTCGTCTCATCTATGGTCTGTCGCATAGAGCCGGTGATGCTGTCGCCGTACATAATGGCCTTGCCGTGCACGTTTCGTGCGGCGCGACCCACTGTCTGCGTGAGCGAGCGGTGGCTGCGTAAGAAGCCCTCCTTGTCGGCATCAAGAATGGCCACGAGCGATACCTCGGGCAGGTCGAGACCCTCGCGCAGCAGGTTGACGCCCACAAGCACGTCGAACTTTCCCGAACGCAGGTCGTCCATAATCTGTACGCGTTCGAGCGTATCGACATCGCTGTGGATATAGCGGGCCTGAATGCCGTTGTTGAGCAGGTAGTCGGTGAGCTCCTCGGCCATGCGCTTGGTGAGCGTGGTCACCAGCGTGCGCTCATCGACCTCGATGCGCTGCTGAATCTCCTCCATGAGGTCGTCGACCTGATTGGCCGTGGGGCGCACTTCAATCACGGGGTCGAGTAGTCCGGTCGGACGTATCACCTGCTCCACGATAATACCCTCGCTCTGTGCCAACTCATAGTCGGCCGGCGTGGCGCTGACGTAGATGACCTGGTTCGTAAGACTCTCAAACTCGTCGAAGCGCAGGGGGCGGTTGTCCATGGCCGCGGGCAGGCGGAAGCCATACTCCACGAGGTTGGTCTTGCGGGCGCGGTCGCCGCCATACATAGCCGAGATTTGCGGCACGCTGACGTGGCTCTCATCGATGACGAGCAGGAAGTCGTCGGGAAAGAAATCGAGGAGGCAATAAGGGCGCGTGCCGGGCTGGCGGCCGTCGAAGTAGCGGCTGTAGTTCTCGATGCCCGAACAGTGGCCCAATTCGCGAATCATCTCCATATCGTATGTCACGCGCTCGAACAAACGCTTGGCTTCGAGCGGCTTGCCTATCTCCTCGAAATATTTCACACGGGCTGTCAGGTCGTCTTCGATCTGATGAATGGCAGCCTGCGTCTGCTCCTTGGTGGTCATGAAGAGGTTGGCGGGATAAATGCGATATTCGTCGAAGGAACCCACACGCTGACCAGAGATAGGCTCTACCTCCTCGATGGCGTCGATCTCATCGTCCCAGAAGGAGATGCGCAGGAGGTTGTCGGCATAGGCGAGGAAGACATCGACGGTGTCGCCTTTGACGCGATATTCGCCGCGCGAGAGGCTGACGTCGTTGCGCGTGTAGAGCGAGTCGTTGAGGCGGCGCAGCAACACGTTGCGATCAAGCCGCTGACCCTTGGTGATGGCGATGACGTTATCGTAGAAAGCGGCCGGGTTACCCATGCCGTAGATACATGATACTGAACTCACTACAATCACATCGCGGCGACCGGAGAGCAGTGCCGAGGTGGCTGCGAGGCGCAGCTTGTCGATCTCGTCGTTGATGGCCAGGTCTTTCTCGATGTAAGTGTCGGTCGAGGGGATGTAGGCCTCGGGCTGGTAGTAGTCGTAGTAGCTGACGTAGTACTCCACGGCATTATCGGGGAAGAAGGCCTTCATCTCGCCGTAGAGCTGTGCGGCAAGGGTCTTGTTGTGTGAGAGGATGAGCGTAGGACGATCGACGTTGCGGATGACGTTAGCGATGGTGAACGTCTTGCCCGAACCCGTCACGCCAAGGAGCGTCTGCGCCGGCACGCCGTCGAGCACGCCCTGCGTCAGCTGGTCGATAGCCTCGGGCTGGTCGCCCGTAGGCTCGTATTGCGATGTGAGATGGAATGTTGACATACGTTCTGCAAAGGTCTCCATTTTTCATGATTCAGCCAAAAGAATCGACGCCTAAATATCGTTTTACCGCTCTTTTCATGCCAAAAGAGCCTTCATGCGTACAAAATTATATTAAAAAAAGGCCTCTCGCTTTGCCATGTCAGCAGAAAGGCGTACCTTTGCAGGCAATTATCTTCGAGCACGATGAAAAGATTCATATATCCCTTACTGCTCACGGCCCTCGCAGCCCTCGCCGGTTGCGGCGAATACAACGCCGTGCAGAAGTATGGCGACACCGAATATAAATATGAGTACGCCAAGGCGTGCTACACCCGTGGGCGCTTCACAAGAGCCTACGAGACACTCAGCGGCATCATCACAGCCATGAAAGGCAGCGGCCTGGGCGAGGAGAGCCTCTACCTCATGGGCCTGAGCGCTTACCATAGCGGCGACCTCACAGCAGCTGCCGAGACCTTCCGCAAGTACTACCAAAGCTATCCGCGCGGCACCTACGTCGAGGACGCCCACTACTACTGCGGCCGCGCGCTCTTCGATGCCGTGCCCAACCCCAAGCTCGACCAGACCACCACGAAGCAGGCTATAGCCGAGATGCAGCGCTTCCTCGACGCCTATCCCTACACACGCCTCAAGGACCAGACGCAGGAGATGATTCAGCAGCTGCAGGACCACCTCGTGGAGAAAGAATACCTCTCTGCCAAGCTCTACTACGACCTCGGCAACTACATCCTCAACAGCCTCTCGGGAGGCTCGAACTACGAGGCCTGCATCGTAACGTCGGAGAACGCCCTGCGCGACTACCCCTTCGCCAAGGCCGAGCGCCGCGAGCAATTCCTGATGATGATCCTGCGTTCGCGCTATCACCTCGCACGACAGAGTATCGACACAAAGCAGACAGAGCGCTACCGCCAGGCCATCGACGACTACTACGCCTTCGTCAACGAATTCCCCGAGTCGGAGTTCCTCAAAGAGGCCCAAGGCTATCTCGCCAAGAGCCAGAAAGCGCTCAAAGGACTGCCCGTGGAGGATGAGTAGGAGGTCTGCACCGCCCGGAAGCCCGCCTGCGAGGGCTGCTCCCTGGCCCCGTTCTGCGCATTTTTCAACAACGAACCATAAGGCCGTGCAGGCGCTCCCTGTGCGCCTCTGCGGCCTCGAATGAGAAG
>JAFRNY010000091.1 GCA_017429945.1 Bacteroidaceae bacterium | reverse complement strand
AGTTTCTCTCTTTCTCTGTCATACCTTTATAAAATAGGGTGCAAAGGTACAATATTTTGGGCAGATATACAAATCAATACCTTTGCTTATGCTGTCATGCATGGTCTGTGGAGGTCTGCCACGGAAAAATCCGGGTGCGCCGCGATAAACGATAACCCATAAACGATAAACGCATTATCCATTATCCAAGTAGAAGTCTGCAGTGAGGGCTGAGTATGCGGGCGAGCGGCGGCCGTCGATGGTGAGCATGAGGGTGCTCTCTACGGCTTGTGCGACGTGGCCTTTGCGGAAGCATGCGAGGATGCGTTTGGGTGCTTTCCTTGGGGTGGTCTGGACGTGGCAGATGGCTTCGAGCGACAGCCCGGCCATACAGCATAGCTGGCGCAGACGGTCGGCGGAGGTTGATGGGATGACGACGGCGAGCTGTCCGTCGGCTTTCAGGAGGCGTGCCGCTCCGTAGGCCAGTTCTTCGTGTGTGAGCTCTGTGGCGTGGCGTGCTGTTCGGCGCGAGGGCTCAGGTGCGAGCAGCGAGTTCTCGAAGAATGGGGGATTGCAGACAACGGCGTCGAAAGCGGCATCTGTGGCCGGGAACTGCTGGAGCGAGGTGTGGAGCACGCTTATGCGCTCGCTGAAGGGCGATGCCGCCACGTTTGCAGTGGCCTGGGCTATGGCCGAAGGGTCGATGTCGATGGCGGTGAGCGAGGCTGCGGGGTAGCGCTGCGCCAACATCAGGGCCAGCAGGCCCGACCCTGTGCCGACGTCGAGAATGGTGCGCGGGCCGGCAAATGGAGCCCAGGCGCCGAGGATGACGCCGTCGGTGCCCACTTTCATGGCGCAGAGGTCGTGGTGCACCGTGAATTGCTTGAACTGGAAATATGGGTTGGCCATAGCACTAATTGAGCAGGAATCCGATGATGCCTCGCATGAGGTCTCGCCGGCGGTCGGCATCGGTGATGGCCTCGAAGGGGAATCCTATGGCGAAGCATTTGTAGTCGGTGCCGGCGTAGGCTGTGGCGGCGCATTGTTTGCTGTGGTCATAGACCATGGCGCAGAAAGCTCCTTGAGTGGGAGCCAGACAGTCGGCTGTCGTGAGTTTGTACTGCTGCTCGTTGGGCTCTACGGAGAGGTTGAAGTTGGTGCTGAGTCCCGTGACGTCGGCTATGGAGTCGGCGGGTAGTGTTCCAGCATATTCGTAGCGGAGGATGTCGCGCGTGAATAGGCGCTGCTCGTCGCTTTGCATCTCTGATCCGATATATGCGCCGCTGACCAGGAGCCGGCCTCCCGAGCGTGTGAAGGCTGTCATGGCCTGTAGCATAGGCTCCGGGAATACTTTTGCCGGCAGTAGGCTGTAGCCGTCGTCGCGGTTGAGGCCGTAGGCGAGGTCTATGAGGCTGAACGATCGGCTGTCGAATACGGCGCGAGCTGCGGCGTCGGCCGTACAGCTGCTGATGGTGAGCTGTCCGAGCGTGGCGGCAATGATGTCGCGTGTGTGGCGTGTGGTCCAGTCGTGGGTGTTGCCGGCTATGATTATGCCTTCGAGCTCGGCTGTGCTGTGGCCCAGACCGCCGAAGCCCTCTCGGCCGTAGCCGCTCTTGTTCCAGCAGATTTGCTGACCGCAGTAGCCCGGCATGCGCGCCATGGGGACTCCGAAGTCGGTGCGCAGGTCGAAGCCTTCAATCGAGTCGTTGCTGATGGGCTGCGGTCCGGCCAGGCGGTTGAAGGCGTCGATGACGAGGGCCCGATGTGCGCCGTCAGGACCTATGAAGGCGCATACCTCGGGGGATTGCAGGCTCTGTCCGCCGTCGTTGCATGCGCTGATGCGGAAGCGGTGGAGCACGCCCGGCGTGGCGTCCTTCAGGAGGTAACGGGCTTGGCCTACGAGTGTGCCGTTGTCGAAGTCGCCGTTGGCCTCGGCGTGATAGACTATGAAGTCGCGCGGCGTGGCTGTATGCTCGAGCGGGTCGTCGACGGCGAGCCAGGTGACCTCAATGTCGCGGCTGTCGGGCACGACGGTGGCCATGGGTGCCGTCGGCGGCAGTGGCTGAACTACGGCGTTGTCTATGCCGTGCAGCTGACCCACGCTGCGGAGTATGCCTTTGTAGATGGCTCGCGCGAGCATGAATTTGAAGTAGGGGTCGTGTGCGAGGCAGAGGTCGGCGTAGTTCTGATGCGAGAGCATCTCGAGGATGATTGCCGGCACGGCGGGCTCGCGCGTCTCGCTGTAGTTGCGGTCGTACATCTGCCGGCGCGTCCAGCGATTGTTGGTGAGTGCGTTAAGGTCGGCGCTGACCTGCGAGAGTGTGATGTCGCAGAAGTCGCGTGAAGCGAGGCGTGAGATGCCTGCTGCGGTGAGGCCTTCGTTGAAATCTGTGGTGTAAACGCCCAGCGACCCTACAATAGACTTATCGCGCGTGAAGCCGGCATCGGTGTGGAGGGCTATGCTCAGTTCTATGGGTACGCAGAGGCCCGAATCGCCAGGCACGTAGGCCGAGCCTCGTGCGAGATAGTTTGTGGTGTGAGAGCGCACGTTGATGTCCTCGGCGTAATCATTGGTCGAGGCTTTGCTGGCGTAGGTCTCGTAGGGGAACCCTGCCCATTGCGCGGAGTAGCGTGCGCCTTCGAGAAAGCGTGGCAGGCGGCTTGTGCGGAGGTTGGTGGTGTCGCCTCGGGCTATATTGCCCATGCCTCCGCCGAAGCGCACGGCGTCGGCACTGATGTGGCCGCGGTAGTTGCTGTGGTTGGAGAGGACGACGCAGTTGTCGCGGCTCTGCCCTGCGGCGAAGTCGAAGGTACCGAGGTAGACCCATGTGCCGCCGCCCATCTGCTGGTTTACGCGGAAGCGGGTGGCCTGGCCGCGGTGGCGCACGGTGTAAGTGGCATCGCTGACGCTGGTGGGGAGCGTGGCGTAGCTGACATAGACGGCATAGCGGCCGTCCTCGGGGATGTCGGGCGTCCAGGTGGCCTCGCTCTCATTGCTGCTGCGCTGTTGAGTGGCAATGGTGCGCGTAGTGCCATGGGTGAAGGGGTTCTCGCCGTCGAGGTAGATGTCCTTGAGCTGTGCGAAGCCTGTGGGGCCATCGGTCCACGTGTGCTGTCCGGCCGTCTCGGCGTAGGTGCCGTGCACCTCGGCAGAGTCGTTGTCGACGATGACCTCGTGGCGCTGCCAGTCGCGCTCGCGTGGCGAGTAGAGCACGGCGCCGGCGTTCTCGAGCATAGGCATTAAGAATGGCACCACGATGGTCTGCGAGAGCAGGTCCTCGGTGGTGGAGAAGAGGCGCGGGCGCTGCCACTGCCACTGGTCGTCGGCCTTGGAGAAATAGTTGCCGTGGCTGGCCCAGAGTGCTATGTGACGACCGTCGAGGCCTCGCTCGGCTTTCCAGGGGCGCGAGAGCGGCGTCACCCAGGCATTGCCTCGATGGCGGATGTCGCCCCACGAGCGTGGCGCGGCTCCGTCGCGCTCATGTCCGCCCACGACGAGCTGCTCTATGGGCACTCCCTTGGAGAAGATGTGGAGCGTGAAATCGCGCTGGCTCTCGGGCAGTAGCTGGCGCACCTCGGCATAAACGCGCTCGACCTTGGCATCGTCGAAGCTTTGCATGCCGAAAGCCTCGTTGACGTAGATGCTCATGCTGCGCGCTTTGGCATCGGTGTTGACCGACTCGAGGTGGCATGTCAGGCCCTTAAGCACGAAGCCGAGGTCGAAGTTGGCAAAATAGTTGTTCAGGGCGGCTTGAGTGGAAGCCGGCTGAGCAAAACAAACGGCTTCTGCCGCAGACAGAAGCCAGATGAGGAGCGTATGGCGAAGTAAGGGATGTTTCAACTTTTTATCTTTCAACATTGAACATTGAATATTGAATATTGAACAATGAACATTGAGCTATGACCGCAGGCCGTGTCTTGTCTTATGGAATAAAGTTCTCGGGGTGCTTGCCTTTGAACTCACGGAAGTAGGCGCGAATCTCTGGCATCTGCTCTTCAATGTTGCCGTTGGGAACGATGGCTTTGGTGCAGACGATGCGCTTCTTGGCGTAGTCGAGGCCGAAGAGGAGTATTGGGATGTTGGCCTTTAGGGCGATGTAGTAGAACCCGTTTTTCCATTCTTCTACGGGCTTGCGCGTGCCTTCGGGCGTGATGCAGAGAGCGAAGGTGTCGCTCTCGATGGCAGCTTTTGCGAGTTGATCTGTGAGGCTCATCTTGCGGCTGCGCTCTACGGGTATTCCTCCGAGGCTTCGCATGAGTCCACCGAGCGGAAAGGCGAACCACTCTTTCTTCATCATGAACTGGCAGCGGAACGACTCGGCGCGGCTGTAGAGCTGCCCGAGGATGAAGTCCCAGTTGCTGGTGTGCGGCGCCAGGGCCACAACGTATTTGGCTGGCAGCTCGATGGTGACATCATTGTGCCAGCCCATAAGGCGATAGAGAATAAATCTGCAGAGACGTTTCATTCAAATAAATGTACGGGGAATGTTTAAGCCGGCTCGTGTGTCAGACGAGATGGCAAATTTGGTCGACGATGTCGTTGGTGCTTGCGGTGAGGTCGTCTTCGAGCAGTGCGAAGAACTGGCGTACTTGCCGCTTGTCGATGTGGCTCAGGCGATTTACGAAGTCAGTGCGCATCAGCAGGATATTCTGTGCGATGTTTTCCACGTCTTGCTTGTGAGCCTGTGGAGCTGCTTGTTCTGCGCCCAAAAGTTCTATGAGAAGGTCTGCGCACATGAGGTTGATAGCTTTCTTGAGGTCTTTCTTGCTGGCCATAGGTTTTCATCTATTAATTGTTAAACGCGGTGCTAATGTACGGATTATTTTGAACCTGTGCAAACAATTTACGTCTTTTTAACTATAATAACATCAATAAGTTAGCAACCTAACTTCATTTAACTAAAATTTTACACATACGAGACTATCTTAACCACATATCTACGGCAAAATATACTGCTAAGCCTATCATCCATCCGAGTAGCACCTTTGGGAGGATGTGGCGGGCATACCATGTGTTGCTGACGTCCTCGGCGCGCATCAGGGCATAGCCGCTGACGTTGCCTATCGGCAGCAGGCATCCTCCGATGCATCCGCTGTAGATGATCAGGTGCCAGTACTGGCCGTTCTCGAGGAAGGCCTCGGCATAGGCAGGGTCGAGGGTGGGGGAGAGGGCGCTTATGCTCTCGGCTACGGGATAGATGTTGATAGCGGTGAGCACAAGGGCGATGTTGTCGAGCACGGCGCTGATGGCGCCCATGGCAATACTCATTATATAAATATTATGAATCCATTCGTCGCACCACGTGGAGATGGAACGCATGACACCCGTCTCGATGAGGAGCGCTACGCAGAGGAAGACGCCCACGAAGTACATGATAGTCTGAAGGGTCATGAATTGGAAACGGCGGTCTTGGGTGGCCTCCAGGGGCTGGTCGGAGATGATGCGGCGGTGGTTGAAGAGCTCATGGAGCACCCACAGCACGCCCAGCACACACAGTGCTCCGAGGAACGGAGGGAGGAGCGTGATGCGGTGGAAAGTAGGAATGAACCACAGCCCACCGAAGCCTACTACAAGCAGCACGATTCGTTGCCAGCGGCTGAGGAAGAGGCTGTCGCCGCGATAGTGGGCCGCAGGGCGTATGAGGTCGATGTGCTCAGGCAGGCAGCGTGCTATGAGAGCCGTAGGCACGGCCGTAGCCACGAGTGCCGGCAAGATTAGTGCGGCCGAGAAATTCGTAGGCGTGACGGCGCCTTTGCCCCACACGACGAGCGACGTAACGTCGCCGATGACGGTGAATGCCCCGCCGCAGTTAGCTGCTATGACGATGGCCGAGCCTATGAACATTCGCCATCGGCTCTGCGATACAATCTTGCGCATGATCATCAGCATGAGCACCGTAGTGGTGAGGTTGTCGAGGTTGGCGGAAATCACGAACGTGAAGCCCACGAGAATCCACAGCAGGTGCGTGCTGCTGCGCACGCGGCTCCAGGTGGCTATGAAGTCGAAACAGCCGTTGCTCTGCAGCACCGAGACGATGTTCATCGTGGCCAGCAGGTAGAGCGCGATGGCTCCGAGCTGGAAACCGTAGCGCAGGAAGATGTGGTCGGCAATGAACTGCTTCACGGCCATCGATTGCGAGAGGCCGCCGTCGAGTCCGGTGGCAGCAAACTCCGGCGCGTGCATCTTCACCACGAAATCGGTGCCTGTGCAGATAAACAGGACCCAGCCTAAGACAGCTGCAAACAGAGCTATCGTGGCCTTGTTGATGTGCGTCAGATGTTCGTTGGCTATCATAATATAGCCAATGAGGATGAGCGAAAGGATTGCAATAGTCATTTTCTCGGAACTATAAGGCGCTTGATTTGTTGTGCAAAGTTAGCTTTTTCTTTCAAGAATCATCGAAAAACCGTCCATTTTTTTATTTTTTGGCGAATATATTTGCTCAAACGCTTGTTTTCGCTTACATTTGCACCGCTTTTAAAGAGCTCATGCATCGCGATAGTAGCTCAGTTGGTAGAGCATTGGCTTCCCAAGCCGAGGGCCGCGGGTTCGAGTCCCGTCTATCGCTCGTTTCGTGTTAACGGGTTAACACGATAACAAATTAACAGATTAACAAATTAACACGTTGACACGTTGACAGGTTCACGAGTTAGCGCGTTATATGTTTTATAGAGGTGAGCGAGATTAAATCTCAAATCTCAAATCTAAAATCTAGAATCTCAAATCTAGAATCTCAAATTCCAAAGCTCAAATCTTTAACTCTTTAGTTTCAAACTAACAGCCCTAATCCCTAATCCTCAAGCAACAAATGAAGCCCTTAGCCGAACGTATGCGCCCCGTCACGCTCGACGGATATATTGGCCAGCAACATCTTGTTGGCGAGGGGGCTGTGTTGCGCAGGATGATAGAGAGCGGGAAGATTTCGTCGTTCATCCTTTGGGGACCTCCGGGCGTCGGCAAGACGACGCTGGCTCAGATTATTGCTCACACGCTCGAGACGCCTTTCTACACGCTCTCGGCCGTCACCAGCGGCGTGAAGGATGTGCGCGAAGTCATCGACCGTGCCAAGGGCGGCCGTTTCTTCGACAGCAAGAGCCCGATACTGTTTATCGATGAGATACACCGTTTCTCGAAATCGCAGCAAGACTCGCTGCTCGGGGCCGTGGAGCAGGGTACGGTGACGCTCATCGGCGCCACGACCGAGAATCCCTCGTTCGAAGTCATTCGCCCGCTACTCTCGCGCTGTGCCGTCTATGTGCTGAAATCATTGGGTAAGGACGATTTGCTGAATCTGCTCGATCGCGCCATTCACGAAGACGTAGAACTAAGCAAGAAGCAGATTTCCGTGGAGCAGACCGACGCCCTGCTGCGTTTCAGCGGCGGCGATGCGCGCAAGCTGCTTAACATCCTGGAGCTGGTGACCGACACTGGGCGCGACGACCTGCCCGTAGTGATTACCGACGATCTCGTCACCGAGCGCCTCCAGCAAAACCCTCTCGCCTATGACAAGGGCGGCGAGATGCACTACGACATAATCTCGGCTTTCATAAAGAGCATCCGGGGCAGCGACCCCGATGCCGCCGTCTATTGGTTGGCGCGCATGATCGAAGGCGGCGAGGAGCCAGAGTTCATAGCCCGTCGCCTTGTGATCCTGGCATCAGAGGATATAGGACTTGCCAATCCCAACGCGCTGTTGCTTGCCAATGCTGCTTTCGACACGGTGCATAAGATTGGCTGGCCTGAGGCGCGCATACCGCTTGCCGAGGCTGCCATTTACCTTGCCACCTCGCCAAAGAGCAATTCGGCATATATGGCTATCGGCGAGGCGCTTAGCTTCGTCAAGCAGACGGGTAATCAGCCTGTGCCCCTGCACCTTCGCAACGCTCCCACGGAGCTGATGGAGCAGCTCGGCTATGCCAAGGGCTATAAGTATGCCCACGACTATGAGGGGCATTTCGTCGAGCAGCAGTTCTTGCCCGACGGCGTAAACCATCGTTTCTGGCATGCTCAGCCCAATGTAGCCGAGCAGAAACTGGCAGAGCGGATGAAACAGCTATGGGGCGAAAGGTTTAAGGACTGAGAAAAGGGGAGGGAAAAGGTAGTTAAAGGGGAGTTAAAGGGTAGTTAAAGGGAAGTTAAAAGGACGATACTTAAGTGGGTTGTCATCCAAATGAGGACTTTCACTTTGTATAGGATTTGTCGCTTTAACTCCCCTTTAACTACCTTTTAACTTCCTTTCAACTTCCCTTTAACCCACATAACTTCAATTCAAACTGATATAATATCCCAGTTTGTAGAGCGCGAAGAGTTTCAGGTTTGGCCGCTGCGAGAGCAAGTTGGCCCGCAAGGCCTTCTTCGTTAGGCGAAAGCCCAGGCGCGCGATGGGGGCCAGATGCCAGCTGCGCAGGCAGCGCGCGAGTTCATGAATGCGGCTGCTGCCATTCATGTTGCCTTCCAGTGAGCGGAGCGTCTGTAACGCCACCTCGGTCTTAGCCAGGAAGACATCGTTGGTCTCCAAGCCAAGATGCACCACAGGATTGTGGATGTGGCCGATGCTTGCGTTTCGTTTCTCGAGTTCTACGCCGAAGAGGGCGTCCTCATAGCCATAGTGCTTTATGTCTTCGCAGAATCGTATGCCGTTGAAGACATCCCTGTTTATGAACAGATTGCAAGTGGAAAGCTGTCGATATGGCTCGCGCGAGCGTACCTCGGCCGTGCGTCGGCTGCTGTCGGCCCGTTCGTAGCGAAAGCGTAGTTCGGCTCCTTCGGGCTGGTGCTCAGGTGTGGTAAGTCCTCCGCAGATGACGTCGGCCGTAGCGCTGGCTTCGAGATACCGTCGCAGCGAGAACGATGGCGCCAAGGCCGTGTCGCAGTCTGCGAACCACAGCCACTCGCCGCCCGACATCTCTGCCAGACGGTTGCGGATAGCAGGGCGCCCGAGGTTGCGGGGTGCGTGCCAGAGGGTCAGCTTGTTGGCGCACCGCAGCTCGTCCATCCACGCCGTGGAGGCGGTGGAGGCATCGTCGGCCACAATGATCTCTGCATCGATGCCCTCGCGGCTTATCAGTGCATCGATGGCCTCCACGAGTTCGCGCGCGCAATAGTTATATGTAGGTATGAGGGCTGAGAGCGTCATTCTACAATAATCTCATATTGCGTCGCCCACGTCTGCCCGGGCTCGGCGTGCTCGATGAAAGGCTTGCGCTCGACATCGTCGGCGAAGCCCACTGGGTCGCAGCATCCGTGCCACGGTTCGATGCACATGAAGGGCGCCTTGCCTCCGCAGGGCGACCATAGCGCCGTGATGGGCATCGTGTGGCGCACGGTCACCATCGGACGTCCGTCCTTGTCGTGCAGCGTGATGCGTCTGATGCGGCCGGTGGCGTCGACGATGGTGTCGCAGTCGAATGTGTGGTTGGTCAGCGGCAGCAGGCCGTCAGAGGGCAGCTCTACGTCGAACGTCTGTGTGTCGGCATACCCTCCGGGTGCGATGACGGTGCTGTGCAGCTGTTCGTCGACGTCGAACGAGAGGAAGCCGTGGAGTTCGTCGTCGGCGCTGTAATGCTTATATCTGAAGCCCGGATGCGCCCCAATCTGGAAAGGCATCCTGTCGGCGCTGTTGTTCGTCACCTGCCATCCCACCGTGAGCACATTGCGCAGCAGTGTATAGTCGATGCGCACACTGAAATCGAAAGGCCACAGCGCGCGGCTCGCCTCGTCGGAGCGAGCCTCGAAGGCCAGGTGGCGGTCCTCTTCGACCGTGCATTCAAAGGCCATGTCGCGGAGGAATCCGTGCTGGCCGAGCTCATATTCGCGGCCGTTGATGTGCAACGTGTTTTGCCACACGCGGCCTACGATGGGGAAGAGCACCGGGGCGCGGCGGTCCCAATAGGCAGGGTCGCCCTGCCACAGATATTCGTGGGGCGAGGCCACGCGGCGCAGGCTGCGCAGCTCGGCTCCCAACTCTGCTACCTCTATCTCGAGGATGCCGTTAGATAAGTATTTCATGAGCGTGAGGATTAGCTTGTTTTCTGATTGCAAATGTATGATTTATTTTCCGAGTCGCAAAATTTTATTTGTTTATTATGTCGAAATAATCTGCATAAATGCTCTTTTGCTTCTTCGATTTTGTAAAAGAAACACAAATGTAATAATAAATTTAGTGAAAAAGACCGCCTAATAGAAATAATCTTCGTAAATTTGCGACCGATTTAACAAACAACGCTACATGAATCTATACATCCGCTTTTTCGATGACGAGCGCGTCGTGACTTCGACCGACGAGGCCCTCGAGTTCATCAGCACCTTCCAGGGCTTCACCGTCACGCCTGAGTTCGAGGCCGATTTCCGGCAGTATGCCGAGGGCGAGGTGGCCTATCCCAAGCGCTATAAGGTGAAGTCGCGCATCTACTTCATCGTCATCAAGACCACGGCTGCGACGCTCCAAGAGTTCAAGGCCAACGGCAAGCACGCCACCACAGCCAAAGACGACGGCCCGGCTCCGGTTCTCCTCAAGCCAAAGGACATCATCGAGCAGCGGCTCAATCAGGAGCGGCCCGGATGGTACGAGGGATTCATCATGTTCAAGCGCGTGGTGTTCGTGCCAGAGACTGGCAAGTACGACTACATCGACACCAGCTTCTCGGCACTGACGAAGGCCTGGAGCCCCATGGATTGCTACAACCGCCTCGTGGACTACGCCCGCTCGCGTGCCGACATTGATGAGCGCAGCCAGTTCCCGTCGCCTCGCGGCAAAAACTTCAAATACGAATACATCGGGCTTAAACCAATAAGTGAAATGAATATCTAAACAAATGTGAGACATAATTAACAAGAAGTATAACCGTAAAATCAATAGCAACTATGAAAATGATGAAACTTTTTCTCGGCATCGCTCTCGCCGCTTGCTCCGCAACGGCAATGGCACAATATGAAGGAACAGCTTGGTACGAGCGCATCGGCACCGGTGAGGACAGCCTCCGCACCCGCCAGAACCTGAGCATGTTCCAGACGGCCATCAACAGCAGCAACTGGGCTGAGGCTTACGATGTGTGGAAGCCCATATTCGAGAAAGCACCCTTCTCGCAGATGGGTATCTATACCAACGGAGCCTACATGCTCGCCATGCTCATCCAGGGCGAACAGGACGCTGCCAAGAAGCAGACCTACTTCCAGGAGCTCATGAACGTCTATGACACCCGCGTGAAGAACCTCGCAGGCCTCAACTCATTCACTCGCGTCGACCGCCGCGCCACTGAGGGCGACGTAATCGCACGCAAGGCCTACGACTATGCCGCATACGCTCCCACCTGCGACCCCGCCTACACCCTCGACAAGGCCTATGCCATGTTCAAGGATGGCATCAATAAGATCAACGAACAGGGCGGCCGCGAGGTCGAAGGATTCGTGCTCGACGCCTTCTTCCGCGTAAGCTATGCCAAGTATCAGGCTGACAACAACGGCTTCCGCGAGGAATTCCTTCAGGACTACCTCGAGAGCAAGGACGTCTGCGACAAGATGCTGCAGCTGGCCAAGGAAGAGAGCGACCCCGAGAAGGCCCAGAAGATTGTTGAGAAGTACGACGCTCCTCTGAACACCATCGAAGGCCTCTTCGCCGAGTCCAAGGCTGCCGACCGCGACCAGATCATCGCCATCTTCACCCCGAAGATCGAGGCCAACAAGGACAACCTCGCTTATCTGAAGAGCGCGCTGACGCTTATGGCTGCCAACGATTGCGACGACGCTCCCGTCTACTACAAGGCTGCTGAGTACGCCTTCAACATCGAGCCCTCCTACGAGTCGGCAATCGGTACGGCACAGAAGTACGCCAAGGACGGTCAGGTGGCAAAGAGCGTAGAGTACTACAACAAAGCCATCGAGCTCTGCCAGAGCGACGCACAGAAGGGCAACATCGCACTCCGCGTGGCTGCCGCCATGCGCAAGAGCGGCGACTTCAAGAGCGCCTACGCCTACCTCGACAAGGCCGCACAGTTCAATCCCGACCTCGAGGGCAAGTGCTTCATGCAGCGCGCCAACATCGCCACCAAGGCTAAGAACTACGCCGAGGCCAAGGCTTACTGCGACCGTGCCGCAGCTGCCGACATCACCCTCGCCGGACAGGCACAGCGTCTGAAGAACAACATCCTCACCGTAGAGCGCCACAATGCTGAGTACGCCGCACAGAAAGCAGCTTACGACAAG
The DNA here is from genome assembly GCA_017429945.1 of Bacteroidaceae bacterium. Taxonomy (GTDB): domain Bacteria; phylum Bacteroidota; class Bacteroidia; order Bacteroidales; family Bacteroidaceae; genus Physcousia. Next base: position 10,822 of record JAFRNY010000091.1, on the reverse strand, counting down.
CAGCAGGCTGAGCTCAAGGCCGAGGAAGATTTCTGGAAAGCCGGCAAGAAGTAAGCCCACACACTCTCACTTCACAACTATTACCACACAAAACCTCTCCGCTCATCACTGCGGAGAGGTTTTTTTGTTTTCCGGGCAACCGTAGATATTGAAAATTAAGATAATAAGAAAATATGAGAATAATTGAAGTTTCGGAAGCATTTTTATGACAAGAATTAGTGCGCTCGACCTTTGGTCGCTTCTTGAGGTATCAAGCGTCACCCTTCGGGATGCCGAGCGGATACTTCAAGAATTAGAGATTTTATTAATTAATAGAACACACCTTAAGAATAGGAGAAAAGGGGGGTGCAAGGCAAACAATTTTAGTCAATTGAAGACCTGTCCATTCATCATCACGCAAAAGCCCGAAAACGTTGTCTTTCGGGCTTTTTTATATTTGTAATATCACGTTGTGACGTCATCACGTCACAACGTGACGCGATGACGTCACAACGTGGTATAATAAATCTGAGCGGAAAATTACTCTTTCAGGTTTCTTAGCTTGACGAATAGCCTCGGGATGCCGGATTGACACTTCAAGAAGGCTAACTGCACATTGCCCCTCAGGGGCGTTATCCTATCCATTATGAGGCTAAATAGTATATGGTTGCCATTTCGTTATTAAGACATTACGTAAAAGCAAAGGGGGCATCCGCGAGGATGTCCCCTTTGTCGTGTCGTCGGTAGTCAGCCGGTGATGAGGCCGGTGCTTATTTCGTGAGCTCAAAGCCTACGCGTGCGCCGTCGGAGCTCTTGGCGAGTTTGCTGACAGCCTGCACGGCAGCGGTGTTGCTGACCTTGCCTTCTTTCTGAAGGATATTGGCCATCTGCTTGGAGTCGAACATCAGACCCATGCCCTTCTGCGTCTTCGTCACGTTGCCCTTAATTGTCTCGGAGGCCGTCTTGAGGGAGATCTCGCCGTTCTGGGCATTGTAGTCATACGTCCCGCTGAAGGGTATGCCATTGACCTTGGCCGAGAACTTCTTGTCGGCAAGGAACGAGAACGAGGTGTTATTGCGGTTGATGCCGATGTTGCTGTAGTTGCTGGCCAGCGACGAGGCCATACTGCTGACGGCAGCAGCGCCGCCGGCTTTCGTCAGCGCCTGTTGGGTGGTGAAGGCTGCGCTCGGAGCGCTGTAGTTCCAGCTGCCGAGGAGGCTCTGCTGGTCAAAGGTCATGCCGCCCAGCAGCACTTGACCCAGCACGGTGCCCAGCACATTGCCCAGCACGCTGCCGGTGGAATTTGTGGAAGCGGTATTCCCGAATCCCGTGGAGAAGCAGCTCGACATCAGTAGCGTCGAGGCTGCAAGAAGTGTTACGAATACTTTTTTCATAGTGTTTGTGAGTTAATAAAGAGGTTTGCTTGTGGAACTTGAATGAATTCTTTATATCAGCCTATTCCCACTCAATTGTGGCTGGCGGCTTCGACGAGATGTCGTAGCAGACGCGGTTGACGCCACGCACGTGGTTGATGATGTTGGTGGACACACGCGCCAGGAAGTCGTAGGGCAGGTGGGCCCAGTCGGCGGTCATGGCGTCGGTAGAGGTGACGGCGCGCAAGGCTACAGGGTGCTCGTAGGTGCGCTCGTCGCCCATGACGCCTACTGAGCGGACTGTTGCAAGGAGGATGGCGCCGGCTTGCCACACTTGGTCGTAGAGCGACACTTCGATCTCGTCTTCAGTTGACGAGTTGACGAGTTGACAAGTTGACGAGTTGGCGGGTTGGCTAGTTGACGAGTTGACGAGTGGACAAGTTGACGAGTCGTTGGCTTGCTGGGCGGGCACGCCTGCGGCGAGGACGCGGCGGGCTTCGTCGCCCGTGAGTCGCACTTTGTAGTCGCGCAGGGCGCGGATGTAGATATCGTCGGCTTCCTGAAGGATGCGCACGCGCTCGCGGGTGATCTCACCGAGGATGCGCACGGCAAGGCCGGGGCCGGGGAAGGGGTGGCGCGTGATGAGATGCTCGGGCATGCCCATCTGGCGGCCTACGCGGCGCACTTCGTCCTTAAACAGCCACTTGAGGGGTTCGCAGAGCTGAAGGTCCATCTCCTCGGGCAGGCCTCCTACGTTGTGGTGGCTCTTGATGACTTTGCCGGTGATGTTGAGCGACTCGATGCGGTCGGGGTAGATGGTGCCTTGGGCGAGCCAGCGACATTTACTATTTGAGGAATTGCTATTTACAATTTTTTTGGCTTCGGCGTTGAATACTTCGATGAAGTCGCGGCCTATGATCTTGCGCTTCTGCTCGGGCTCGCTGACGCCGGCGAGGTCGGCGAAGAACTTGTCGGAGGCGTCGACGCCGATGACGTTGAGGCCAAGCACTTTGTAGTCTTCCATGACTTGCGCGAACTCGTCCTTGCGCAGCAGTCCGTGGTCCACGAAGATGCAGGTGAGGCGGTCGCCTATGGCACGGCTGATGAGCACGGCGGCCACGGAGCTGTCCACGCCGCCCGAGAGGCCGAGGATGACGCGGTCGGAGCCCAGTTGCTGGCGCAGTTCGGCAATGGTGGTCTCGACGAACGAGGCGGCACTCCATTCCTGACGGCTGCCGCAGATGTCGACGACAAAGTTGCGCAGCAGTTGTGTGCCTTGCGTGGAATGGAACACTTCGGGGTGGAACTGCACGCCCCAGAGCTGTTCGCCCTCAGCTTGGAAGGCGGCATATGTGACGGTCGGTGTAGAAGCTATGCAGAGGAATTGGTCGGGGAGGGCGGTGATGGTGTCGCCGTGGCTCATCCACACCTGTGAGCCCGTCTCGAAGCCGTGGAAGAGCGGGTTACGGGTGTCGATGGTGGTAAGGTTCTGGCGCCCGTATTCGCGCGAGGGCGCAGGCTCTACGCGTCCGCCGAGGGTGTGGCTGATGTATTGTGCGCCATAGCAGATGCCAAGAATAGGGTAGCGGCCACGGATGGCGGCGAGGTCGATCTTGAAAGCCTCGGGGTCGTAGACGCTGAATGGCGAGCCGCTGAGGATGACGCCGATGACGTCGGGATCGTCGGCTGGGAATTTGTTGTAGGGCAGGATTTCGCAGAACGTGTCGAGTTCGCGCACGCGCCGCCCGATGAGTTGGGTTGTCTGTGAACCGAAGTCCAAGATAATAATCTTTTGCATAGGCTTCAGTGAATGTATGATTTCAATAAGGATGCTCGTGGAGGAAGTGCTCGGCGGCGTCGAGGCTGTCGATCTTGCCTACGTCGAGAAGGTTGAAGTCGGAGAGGTAACCGCATACTTCGCGCGCGCTACATATATCAAGGTAGAAATCTATGATGCTGAACTTCGAGGGCCACGCGTCCATGAGTGGTAACAGCGAAGGGTGGAGGACGTGAATGCCGGCGAAGGGAGCTTTGAGCACAGCCCGCCCGAGGGCATCGTTGTAGGGCGAGCGCACTTCGCCTGTGCGTTCGTTGGTCCATCCTACGAGGCGGTGGTCGCAGTCGAAGAGGAGGTAGCGCCCGCTCTTGCTTTCCCGGCGTGAGATTGCGAGCGTGGCGTCGCCGGCATCTTCTGCCTTGGCAAGCAGGGCAGCGAGGTCGATGTCGGAGAGAATGTCGACGTTGTGAATGAGCACGGGGCTCGTGGGGTCGAAGAGCTGCCGGGCGTGCTTCAGCGCTCCGCCGGTGTCGAGCAGCTCGCTGCGCTCGTCGCTGATGCGGATGTCGAGGCCGAAGTTGTCGTGTGCCTCGAGGTAATCGATTATCTGCTGCCCAAAGTGGTGGATGTTGACGACGATGCGCTCGAATCCAGCCTTTTGCAACTTCCGGAGGTTGAGCTCGAGTAAAGCGAAACCGCCCACCTCCACGAGAGCTTTGGGCCTCGTGTCGGTGAGCGGTTTGAGTCGTGTGCCGAGTCCTGCGGCAAGCACCATAGCCTGTTTCATCAGGCCATTATGCTTCGCCTACGGGTTCTACGGAAACAGTCGAGCGGTCGAGGCGGCCTTTCTTGAAGGTTACCACGCCGTCGGTGAGAGCATAGAGGGTGTGGTCGCTGCCCATGCCGACGTTCTTGCCGGGATAGTGCTGCGTGCCACGCTGGCGAACGATGATGTTGCCAGCTACGCAGTGCTGACCACCAAAAATCTTCACACCGAGTCTTTGTGCTGCTGACTCGCGGCCGTTCTTTGAACTACCTACACCTTTTTTATGTGCCATGTTTCTTCAGTTGTTTTAGTGGTTAAGCAATAACTTCCTTGATGTTCAACTCGGTGAACTGCTGACGGTGACCGTTCAGCTTGCGATAGCCCTTACGACGCTTCTTGTGGAAGACGAGAACCTTGTCGCCCTTCACGAGGGGTGAAACGACTTCGCAGACCACCTTGGCGCCTTCGACGGTGGGAGCTCCCACGGTGACAGTGCCTTCGTTGTCTACCAATAACACTCTCTCAAATTCAACAGTCTGCTGAGCCTCGGCACCCTGAATGTGGTACACAAAGAGCTTCTTGCCGGCTTCGGCCTTGAACTGCTGACCGTTAATCTCAACGATTGCGTACATGTTTGATTATAATGTATTTAACGGATTTTACCGGGAGGCGTCTGCCTTCGTGGCAGCTCTTTACCGAGCCCCGTCGGTCTCAAATCGGGCGCAAAGGTAATGCTTTTCTGCTTAAGAGCCAAAGCTTTTCATGATTTTTTTTGGTTAAAAAGATAAATCAAGTTACAAATGTTATTGGAGTTAAAGGGAAGTTAAAGGGAAGTTATGTGGCCTGCGGCCACGGAAGTTAAAAGGACAATAGTTTTGATAATTGTTTCCCGACGATGAAGCAATGGGCTATGGTATTGTCCCTTTAACTTCCCTTTAACTCCCCTTTGACTTCCCTTTAACTTCCCTTTTGCTTCCCTTTAACTTCCGTGGCCGCAGGCCACTAACTCCCCTTCAACTTTATCGCTCTTCTGCCGTTGTCTCTTCGTCCTCGCAGCCGGCGGCGCGGAGGATCATGGTGGTGGCGCCGATGGTGATGATGGTGCCGTCGTCGATGCGCAGGCGGTCGGTGGGGCTGAGGAATGTGTTGCCGGCAAAGGTGCCGGTGCCGTCGGTGCTGGCATCGCGTAGGGTGTAGATGAACTGGCCCTGGCGGTTGCGCCGGACGTTGATGATGCAGTGTGTGGTGTCGACGCTGGGGTCAACGGTCTCTATGGGCGTGCTAATGTTTGAGCCCCTGACGTAGCGGCCGATGACGTTGTCGCCCATGCGCAGGGGGAGTGTCTGCTTGTAATGGAAAACGTTCTCAATTACAAGCAGATGGCCGCAGTCGGGCTGCTCGTCGGTGATGTCGTCGGGCGTTGCGGCATCTTGCCCGAGGTTTGTCTGCAAAGCCTGGTCGTCGGTGATGCGGCGCTCGTTTTTGCGCGTGTTCAGAAGTTTGGATTTTCCTATTCGTATGCCGAACTGGCGATGGCATTCGTTGCATTCGAACACAAGCGTCTGACCTTCGGTGTAGCGTGTCTCATCGAAGGTTATGTAGCTGTCGCATTTGGGGCAACGAATGCGTTTCATAGCTTCAGCACCCAGACGTCGGCAAACTCAGGCCCCATGGCATGAATCTCACGAGCCTGATTGTAGGCCTCGGTTTCGGTGGCAATTCCATCGATAACCACGCGAATGTTATTGCCTTTCTGCAGAATATGTGCACCGCTGAAGCCTTTCTCACTGAGCTCTTTGGCATAGTTCTGTGCATTCTTAAGGCTCACGTTGCTTGCGAATACGAGGGCGAAGTTGTTGTCAGCCTGAGGCGTGACAGCTGCTAGCTTTTCAACTGATGCGGCAGTCGCAGTTGTGGCAGCCTGGGCTGAGGGCACTGCGGCAGCGGGCTGAACGGCCTGTGCTGGAGCTGCTACAGCGGGAGTTTCGGTCTTGGCACTCTTTCCACTTATCGAGAGAGTCTCTGATGGGAAAAGCGAGGCGGTCTGCAAATGGTGGCGCCTTACAAGGTCGATAGGCACGGCGAAGAGCACGGCTGCCAGAAGCACGGCTGCAGCGATGAGCGTGCGACGGATGGCGCGGCGGCTGATGTGGAGCGTGATGAACTGATGCTCCTCGTGTTCGTGGGCACGGGCGAGCCTACGGCGCTTGGCACTCGAGTGATTGAGCGTGGCCAGACGTGGCATGCTAAAGGCGTCGAGACCGTAGTAAGCCGGAGTAAGAGCCCCTGCCTGGCAGGCGGAGAACTGGATGTCGCCGTCGTCATCCTGCGAGAACACTCCGAGCGATCCGAAATCTACCTGCCCTTCGGCCAGCAGTTGGCTGCGCAGCTGCAACACCATGGCCTGTATGGCTCGCTTGCCTTCGCTTTCGGTGTAATCATTGACACGGCAGAGGTGGCTCAATAACAACCCGTCGCTGATAGTAAGGTCGGCGTTGAAGCGCACGAGGCGTACGGGCGGGAAGAAAAGGGCTTCCGACTCTACGTAGCGTGCTTCAGCATTATGAGCTACGAAGCCGCCGAAGTGTGGCACTACGACGCAGTCGTGGCTCATAAGTAAATGTTCAATGTGTTGGTAAAGTGCATTCATCGCGACAAAGATACTTATTCTTCGATTATCATCATAATTTTTGGCGGAAAAATCATTAAAAAAAGTGTTTTATGCAGGAAAACGAAAATATTTTCGAGATTTGTTTGGTCGGTTCGGAATAAAGCAGTACTTTTGTGCCGCATTTGAGAGCAGACCTCACGATTGCACACCGTATTCGGAAGTTTGGGTGAGTGGCTGAAACCACCAGTTTGCTAAACTGACGTACGGGTTACCGTACCGGGGGTTCGAATCCCCCAGCTTCCGCTCTCAGATATTAGAAAGGACTTCTACGGAGGTCCTTTCTTTTTTCTATTTGCTGTCTATATATAATAAGCGAGGGCTCCTGCACAGAGAGGAGTCCTCGCTTTTTGTAGCAGCGGCGGTGTCGGGGCTGAGACGTCAGCCAAAGAAATAGAACGCCACAATCAGCTGCAGCAGAAGTATGGCCGGCACTCCGTAGCGGAATTTGTTGTGGAGCGTCTTGTGGTGGAAGGTCTGCATGCCTATCCATGCGCCTACGCTGCCTCCGATAGCTGCCAGCGTCAGCAGCGACGATTCCGAGATTCGCCACCGGTTGTGCTGCGCTTTCCATTTGTCGATTCCGTAGGCTATGAATGTGACGACGTTGATGACGGCGAGATAGATTATGAACGTCGTGTAGACGTTGTTGTCGGCGTTATTCATTGTTTCGAGAGTTTCCTTTAATTATAATGTGACGTCAGTGCCCTTGAGCAGCGGAGAGCGGAAGTGGACAGTGGCGCGCGGTTCGCCTGCTGCTTGTTGAGCCATAGGCCATGAGGAGCTACGAGCTGTCTTTACGACGTAAGCTTTCAGCCGTCCGCCTTTGGCGCGTCGCGAGTTTGATGTCTTGTCGCTGGTGTCTCGGGCATCGCCGTTCTCGAGGCCGAGCAGCCGGAGCGGACCTTCGGTGTAGCACGTGATGTTATTGTCGGCAAGACTGACGAGGCGGCCGTTTTCGTCTACGACCTCAACCTCAATTATAGCGACCTCGCCCACGTCATTGAGTTGTTGATTCGTACTCGTGACGCGTAAGGCAGAGGGCTGTGCGCTTGTGACAATCTCAGCGACGGCCTTGTTGTCGGCCTCGCATCGGAGGGTGCCTGGGTGGTAGGTGACGTCCCAGTATAGGATTTCAGTCTGAGGGTCGCGCGTGGGCGCTCCGCCTATCTGTTCGCCGTTGAGGAACAGTTTGGCCGAAGGGGCATTGGTGTAGCAGACAACGCGGATGCTCTGGCCGTCGTCGTAGTTCCAAAGGGCTGGTGCGTAAGACGATACGACGTTACTCTGCCTGCCTCCACGACCTCCACGGCGCCCTTGGCTCATTTGCGGATAAGTGCCGATGTAGCACACGGGCGTCTCGCTCCACAGCGCTGCACGATAGTGTCCGTTGGGCTTAACGTTGCCGGCCAGGTCGAGCAGACCAGCCTCTGAACCTCTGGCAGGCCAGCCTCCGCTCTCGCCGAGGTAGTCGATGCCAGTCCAGAGGAACTGCCCGAAGATAAAGTCGTTGTCGCGCACAGCCTTCCATGCCGGCAGGTCGTGGCGGTTCTCCGACCCGTAGATGATGCGTCGTGGATAGCGTGCGTGGTCTTCGGCGTAGCGGCTCTCGGTGTAATTGTAGCCAACGACGTCAACGGCTTCAGGGTAAGCCGTCTCGTTGCTCATGACGACACCAGCGAGAGCGCCGGTCACGGCCCGCGAGTCGTCGATCGACCGCACTATCTTAGACAGGCGCTGGGCTATGAGGCCTATGCGTTCTGCATTAGGCTGACTGGGCTTGTAGCCCCCGTACATAGGCTGCGTGAAACCTCCTGTGCCACCGTCGAGGATGGGGTGGGAGTAGGGGTCGTTGGGGTAGTCCACCTCGTTGCCTATGCTCCATAGGAAGATGCTGGGGTGGCAGCGGTTGCGACGCACCATGTCTGCTACGTCGCGGTCTATCCATTCTTCAAAATAGTCAAACGTGCCTTCGAAACCTGGTGTGCCTTTATTCCAACCTTTGAGCCATTTGCGCTTGGGGAACTCCCATTCGTCGCTGGCTTCGTCCATGACGAGCAGTCCAAGGCTGTCGCACAAGGCATAGACGATTGTAGCGTGAGGATTGTGGCTCATGCGTATGGCATTTACGCCAAGGCTCTTGAGTGTGTTGAGTCTACTGCGCCACACTTCGCGGGGAACAGCCGTTCCGAGGACGCCGGCATCGTCGTGAACGCATACGCCTTTCACTTTCATCCATTGTCCGTTGAGAGCGAAGCCGCGGTCGGGCGAGAACGTGAAGGTTCGCAGGCCCAGAGGCACCTCGCTGATGTCGGTCTCACGGCCGTCGACCATCAGGCGCGCGCGAATCTTATATAGATAGGGCGTCGCAAGCGTCCACTGTCGTGGATTGCTGATAGCCAGGGAGTGCTGGAGACCGCCTTTGTGCTTGGCGACTACAGTGCCGCTGGCATCGAGGATTTCTACGATGGTCGAGAACTTGGCGCTCTTCGGGGTATCTTCGCTCAGTTCCAGATTTATTTCTACTACTGCTTTCTTAGTGCTCAGCGACTTGACCTTCCATGCTGTGCCCCAGGGAGCAAAACGGTAGTTGGCCGCACTGATGATCCATGCCGGACGGTTTATGCCAGAGCCTGTGTACCAGCGTGAGTCGTTCTCTCTTGAATGGTCAACTCGCACGGCTACCACATTGTCTTTGCTGACGCTTGTGCCATTATCAGCTGAAGGAGCGTTTAAGTATGACGTGATATCGTAGAGCTGGGGAGCATATCCACTGGGGCGTGATCCTGCCAGGCGCCCGTTGACGAAGACTTGGGCGCGGTTGTAAATGCCCTCGAAGTAGATAAACGTCTTTTCGGCCGTAGGCGCCTCAAAGCGACAACGGTAAAAACCGATGCCGCCATGTAGGAAGCCTTGACAGGCACCGGCGTCGGGCGACATAGGCAGCGTGCAGCCCCAGTCGTGTGGGAGAGTCACGCGTTGCCAACGGCTGTCGTCGAAGGCGGGTTGAATGGCTGCCGAGTCATCAGCCAGGATGAAGCGCCAGCCATCGTTAAGGCTTGTCGCCTTGCCAAAGGCAGTAGGTGAAGGCGTCTGGGCAGAGGTGCTGACAATGCAGGTCGCGAGGGAGAGGGCCAAAAGGGAAGAATAAAGAAAGGGATGGGCGTGTTTCATAATTGTGAATGTCAAGGGGAAGGAGAGACCCGCCGGAGAACCGGCGGGCACGGTAATCCGAGATGAGCGTGAAATGGCCGGAGAACCGGCGGGCACGGTTACCTGGGAATGGACCGCCGAAGAACCGGCGGGCACGGTAATCCGAGGATAAGCGTGAAATGGCTGGAGAACCGGCGGGCACAGTTACCTGGGAATGGACCGCCGGATAACCGGCGGACACAGTAATCCGAGGATGAGCGTGAAATGGCTGGAGAACCGGCGGGCACGGTAACTGGGTGCGGCGGTCAGAGAGCTGCGAGGTATTTCTCGGCTTCGATGGCGGCTTTAGCGCCCGAGGCGGCAGCAATGACTGCCTGACGATAGTGTGGGTCGGCGACATCGCCTGCAGCATAGACGCCGGGAATGCCAGTTCGGGGCGAAGCTCCTTCAGTGATGATATAACCCGTTTCGTCGGTCTTCACCCATGGACGGAAGATATCTGAGTTGGGCTTGTGACCTATGGCAAGGAAGAAACCGTCGATGGGTAGGTCGTAGCGGCGTTCGTCAGGTTCGCCCTTGCGGTATACGAGGTGTGCGCCTTCGACGCCGTCGGCACCATAGAGTCCTAGTGTGTTGTGTTCAAAGAGGACCTCAATCTTGGGATTGTTCATCACGCGGTCCTGCATGATCTGCGAGGCGCGCAGATATGGCTTACGCACAATGAGGTAGACCTTCTCAGCCAAGCCTGCGAGATAAGAGGCTTCTTCACAAGCCGTATCTCCTCCGCCAACGACAGCCACTCGTTTCTTGCGATAGAAGAAACCGTCGCAGGTGGCACAGGCCGAGACGCCTTGGCCGCGATATTTCTCCTCGTCGGCCAGTCCGAGGTATTTGGCCGAGGCGCCAGTGGCTATTATGAGGCTGTCGCAAGTCACTTCGCTACCATCGTCGAACCAGACGTGGTAAGGTGCGGCGCTAAGGTCGGTGCGAACGGCCATGGCTTCGCGGATATCGGCACCGAAACGCAGAGCCTGCTGTCGCATGCTGTCCATGAGTTCGTTGGCATCGATGCCTTCGGCGAAGCCTGGGAAATTCTCGACCTCAGT
>JAFRNY010000090.1 GCA_017429945.1 Bacteroidaceae bacterium | reverse complement strand
TGAAAAGTGAAAAATGAAAATTAGAAAATTAGAAGAAGGAAGAGAGGGGGCTATGAAAGAAAAAAGGAACTCTCAGGCGAGAGTTCCTTTGGGGCTTTAGCGGGCGAGCCATTTCTTGTGTTGGGTGATGAAGAGGCCGTGGGAGGGCGAGGCTACGCGCTGGCCTGCGAGGTTGTAGCAGGCCGCGGGCTCAGGGTGGGCGACGGGGGTGGCGGGAATGGCCGTGAGGTAGTCTTCCTGGTCGAGGAGCCACGCGGTGAGGTCGTTGACGATCTCGTCGTGGTGCTCATAGGTGGTCTTGAAGCCGAAGCCGTGGCCTCCGGTGGCGAAGTGCAGGACGTGGACGGGCACCGAGGCTCGCTTGAGGGCTGCGGCGTAGGAGGTGCTGTTGACGACGGGCACGGTGGCGTCGTTGTCGGCATAGCAGATGTAGCAGCGGGGCGTGTGCTCGGTGACTTGCTTCTCGTTGCTATAGAGGCGGATGAGCGAGGCCGAGGGGTTCTTGCCTATGAGATTTTCGCGCGAGCCGGCATGAGTGGTGCTGGAGTTCATGGTGATGACGGGGTAGAAGAGGACTTGGAAAGCAGGGGCCTCGGAGCCCTCGGTGTGTGTGGCTACGGTGGAGGCGAGGTGGCCGCCGGCGGAGAAGCCCATGACGCCGATCTGTCCCGACGCAGTGTGGCATTCGTCGGGGTGCTGGCGCAGGTAGGCCATGGCGTCGCAGGCCTGCGTGAGGGGTCCGTCGGGGGCTGTGGGCGGCGTGGTGTAGGTGAGCACGGCCACGGTGTAGCCCAGGCTGTTGAGCATGGGAGCCCAGTCGGAGCCCTCGCTGCTGCCGGCTACGTAGGCATAGCCGCCGCCGGGGATGACGAGGATGGCGCGGCCGTTGGCCTTGGCGTCGTCGGACTTATAGATCTGAAGGGTGGCGCCGGAGGGCAGCTTGACGTTCTCGACGGTGAGCGAGCCTACCTCGCTGACGCTGAAGATGGAGCCTACGTCGGCGATGTTGTGCCAGAAGCCGAGGTAGCCGCCCGAGCCGCCGTACTCGTTGATGTACTTGCCATCGTCGGCATTGGCCAGGAGGAAGCCTTTGGCGCTCTCGGTGATGGTCCAGCGGTAGGTGCCGTCGGCGAGGACGGCGCGGTCGCCGACCTTGGCGAGGGTCTTGGAGAGGTCGGAGCGGTTGAAGACAACGATGCCGTCGTAGGGGTTGCCCTGAAAGGCCCACTGGTAGGCGTCGGTGACGACGTCGGCGCGGGTGGGCGTGGGGTTGCATCGGTAGTCGTTGTCGGCAGTGACGTAGTTGGCGCCGTCGCGCAGGGCGAGGTTGTACCAATGGGCATTGGCGAGGTCGGGCGAGACGTCGAAGGGGAGCTGCCAGGTGGCGAGGACGTTGACAACGTTGTCGGCGCCACGGGCCAGGGTGACGGGGACGGGGACGCTGTAGGCGGTGTAGGCGCGGCGCGCTACGTGGGCTGGCACTTCGCTGATGACGTCGCCGGCCTGCCCCGTGGCGGTGAGCTCGTCGCGGAGCGTGCCTTCGGAGTCAACGATGCGATAGGTGACGGTGAGCTGGTTGGTGAAATAGGCGTCGAGCACGGCGAGGGCCTCGGCCGGGTCGAAGGTGCCAGCCTCGGCGATGGCTGTCTGGTTGCCGGCGTCGTGGGGCGTGTAGGTGTTGGCGCAGATGCCCGTGGCGGTGCTGGCGGCGCTGTTGAGGACGTAGTCGCCGATGGTGAGGTAGTAGGGGTAGGCGGCTGGCGTGCCGGTGTAGTTCACTTTGATGGGCTCGAGGAGCTCGTTGGAGCAGACGAGGTTGCTCCAGTCGTCGCGGTAAGGCACGGGGTCGCGGTGCATGAAGGCGTGGTCGGCGACGCTCCAGAGGTAGGTGAGGCCGTCGCGCGTGATGAAGGCGAACTCGCCCTGTGTGGCGCCGATGCCGCTCTTGACGGTGCTGGTGAGCTGGCCGTCGAGGGTGCCCATATCGCCGCGGGCGGTGCGGAGGGTGTAGGTCTTATCGTTCTGAGGGCTGAAGACGTCCCACTCGGGCAGGGGCGACGTCACCTCGATGCCGTCGGCCTGGATGAGGGTGAGGAGGCTGCGCGCCCATATCTCGGCCAGGCGCTTGGCTCCGTTCTGGTTGGGGTGGAGGTAGAAATAGCCCGCGTTGCCGCTCTCGCGGGTGAAGAGGGCTTTGTTGTTCTCGAAGAACTCCCACACGCCGCGGTCGCCGGCAAAGACTTGGTCGTAGGCGTCGACGATGGCGTCGAGCACGGGATAGTAGCTGCGCAGACGGTCGAGGCCCTCCTGAAGGTACATGGCGCTGTTGTAGGTGGAAGGGCTGTACCAGATGGGATAGTTGAGCAGGATCTTGCAGCCGGGCACGCCCTCGATGAGGGCGTCGATGATGGCGCGGATGTTGGCGCCGTAGGTGGTGGGCGAGACGGGAGCGCCCTCGGTGGTGGTGCAGGCGCTGTCGTTGGTGCCGAGCATGATAGAGATGTAAACGGGGCCGCCGTTGTTCTTCTGATAGGCCTTGGCGGCGGCCAGCAGGCGCGTGAAGTCGTCGCGTCCGGGCATGAAGCCGAGGGTGGTGATGCCGGAGTGGCCGCCGTTGTAGACGTTGGTGGTGACGCCCGTGGCCTGCTCTATGAGCTTGCCGCAGACGATGGGGGGGGCCTGGGTGGCGGCGCTGGAGAGCGTGGCGCCGGCGGTGATGCTGTTGCCTATGAAGAGAAGGTTGATGTTGGACTTAGGATCTACGGGGTCGGGCTCGCCCTCGACGGCGCGATAGACCTGGAAGCGGCCGAGCGAGACGAAGGGGTTGCCGTTGGCATCATAACGGCTGGCGTTGGCTGCGTTCATGGTCTTCTTGACGACGAAGCGCAGGTAGGTGTAGGGGGCGCCGAGGGCGATGTGGGGCGAGGTGTACTTGTCGGGCGAGAAGCTGCTGAAATCGTTTTGCATATCAGTCAGATGAGCTACCTCGGTCCACGCGCCGTCGGGGAGGTTGGCGCCCTGGATGATGACCTCTGTGGGGGTGTCGAAAGTGGAGCTCCACATGGAGCCTATCATCGTGAAGATGACATCGGTCTCGGCCTGGGCGAAGCGGACCTGCAGATAGGTGTCGGTGCCGGCGGGCGCAGGGCCGGGGTTGCTCCACGAGGAGTGCCATATCTTCTGGCCGGTGCCATAGCCGTCGGACTCGGGCAGCAGCAGGTTGCTGGGCGGGAAGCCGTTCTCGGTGTTGTTGGACGTAATCTGCGAGGCAGCGGTGAGCAACGGCTCGCCCATCTTCCACACAAGCGAGGAGGGATGGAGGGCCGCCTCGAGGGTGGCAAGGGCCTCGGTGGGGTCGAAGTCGGCGACTTCCTCGATGGAGTAGTGGTTGCCGGCGTCGTAGCGGTCCCACGTGTTGAGGCACACGCCTTTCTGCGTCTGGCCTGCTTTGCTGCCTACGTTGAGAGTGAAGCCGGCGCACTTGAGGCGCACGGGGTAGGCCGCGAAGGTGGTGCTCTGCTCGAGGATGAAGGGGTCGATGGTCTGGTTGCTCAGTGCCACGTTGTGCCAGCCGTTGGCATCGGTGGCCGGGTCGCAGTGGGCGAATTTCTTGTCGGCGATGCTGTAGAGGTAGTGCTGACCGTCGTAGGTGATGATGGCGAACTGACCGCGGCTGACGCCTAAGCTCGTCTCGATGGTGCTGACGAGGTAGCCGTCCTTGGTGCTGAGGTCGGCACGCTGGTTGAGGATGTGGTAGGCCTTGGTGTTGGAGGGCACGAAGGCTGCGCGGGCCGGAACAAAGGCGAGGGCCAACAGTGCTACCAGTGCGAGCAAGGTTAGTCTGAAATGTCTCATAGTAAAAATAGTATTTATTGATTGATGATTAATTCAAGTTTCGCAAGCTTCGCTTGCTTTGGAAGTTCTTCGCAGAGCGAAGAACTTCCATAACAAGAGAAACTTGAGTAATTAACTTCAAAGTTGATTGCTGATGCAAAATTACACATTATTATAATATATAGAAGAGGCCGCCAGTTAAACAATGTTAACTGGCGGCCTTTATTGTCGCTACGCGGCGCTTAGAGCTGGCTTTCGCTGATGCTGAAAGTGTCGCCACGGCTCATATCGCCTGTCTGCAGGCCGAGCTTCAGCCACTTCATGCGCTGGGCCGAGGTGCCGTGGGTGAACGACTCGGGCTGCGAATAGCCGCGGGCCTTCTCCTGAAGGTAGTTGTCGCCGATGACCTGTGCGCACTTGATGGCTTCCATGAGGTCGCCGTCGTCGAGCGAGCCGTAGGTCTTGCCCTCGTGGTGGCCCCATACGCCGGCGTAGAAGTCGGCCTGCAGCTCGATGCGCACGCTGACCTTGTTGGCCTGCGTCTCGTTCATCTTGGCCATCTGGGCGTGGGCGCTGTTGAGAGTGCCGAGGAGGTGCTGCACGTGGTGGCCCACCTCGTGGGCGATGACGTAGGCGTAGGCGAAGTCGCCGTCGGCGCCGAGCTGGCTCTTCATCGAGGTGAAGAACGAGAGGTCGATGTAGAGGGCCTGGTCGGCAGAGCAGTAGAACGGTCCTACGGCTGCATTACCGGCGCCGCAGCCCGTCTGCACGCCACCGGTGTAGAGCACCATGCGGGGCGGGATGTAGGTCTTGCCGAGCTGCGTCTTGAAGACTTCGCTCCAGACGTCCTCGGTGCTGGCGAGCACCTGCGAGGCGAAGAGCGCCAGCTGCTGCTCTTCCTCGGTGAACTCACGGTCCTGCTGCTCGCTGGTCGTGACGTTACGGTTGGTGATGGCTTCGAGGCCGCCAGCCTGCTGGAAGGCCTGGAATACGTTGCCGCCCGAGAGCCAAGCCATCAGGCAAGCGATGATAACACCTGCGAGGCCGCCGATGCCGGCCTTCGTCGTTCCGCTCATGCGCCGGCGATCGTCGACGTTGGAGCTTTCTCTTCTTCCTGTTAAGTCCATAGTATAAATGAAAAATGAAAGAATGAAAAGTGAAAAATAAAAAATACCGAAACTATTAGACGGAAATCACTGGAGAAAAGCGAAGAGGTAAAAGTAACTCTTATTTTTCACTTCTTGAGGTGTCAAGCGTCTCTTCGAGCCGAGCGTTCACTCTTTCACTTTTCACTCTCGCTTTGCGAGTTTATTCCCTGTTAGCCCTCTTGCGCTCCAGATGGTCGAGGATGATTTTCCTCATTCTCATGCTCTTGGGCGTGACCTCCACGTACTCGTCCTCCTTGATGTACTCGAGGGCCTCCTCGAGGGAGAGGATGGTGGCGGGGATGATGCGGGCTTTCTCGTCGGAGCCGGAGGCGCGCATGTTCGTGAGCTGCTTGTTCTTCGTCACGTTGATGACGAGGTCGTTCTCGTGGATGTGCTCGCCCACGACCTGCCCGGCATAGACCTCGGTCTGCGGCTCGATGAAGAACTTGCCGCGGTCCTGCAGGTTGTTGATGGCGTAGGCGAAGGCGGTGCCGCCCTCGAGGGCTATCATAGAGCCGGCCGTGCGGCGTACGATATCGCCCTTGTAGGGCTGGTATTCCTTGTAGCGATGAGCCATGATGGCTTCGCCCTGCGAGGCTGTGAGCACGTTGGTGCGCAGACCTATAATACCGCGCGAGGGGATGAGGAACTCGATGTTGACGCGGTCGCCCTGGGCGTCCATAGATGTCATCTCGCCCTTGCGGCGCGTGACCATGTCGATCATCTTCGAGGCGAACTCCTCGGGCACGTTGATGGTCAGTTCCTCGATAGGCTCACAGCGCTGGCCATCGATGTCCTTGTAGATTACCTGCGGCTGACCTACCTGCAGCTCGTAGCCCTCGCGGCGCATGGTCTCGATGAGGACGCTGAGATGGAGCACGCCGCGGCCGCTGACGATCCAGCGGTCGTTGTAGCCCTCGGGCACCTCGACGCGCAGGGCCAGGTTCTTCTCCAACTCTTTCATCAGACGCTCGTGGATGTGGCGGCTGGTGCACCAGCGCCCTTCCTTACCGAAGAAGGGCGAGTCGTTGATGGTGAAGAGCATGGACATCGTGGGCTCGTCGATGGAGATGGTGGGCAGAGCCTCGGGCTCCTCGGCGTCGCAGATGGTGTCGCCGATCTCGAAGTTCGAGAGGCCTATGATGGCGCAGATGTCGCCGCTCGAAACGGCGTCGGTCTTTTGGTGACCCATGCCGGTGAAGGTGTGGAGCTCCTTGATCTTCGTGCGCTCCTTCGTGCCGTCGCGATGGACGATGGTGATTGGCATGCCCTCGCGCAAGGTGCCGCGGTGTACGCGCCCCACGGCGATGCGTCCGGTGTAGGTGGAATAGTCGAGCGAGGTGATGAGCATCTGCGGAGTGCCGTCGAGCTGCTCGGGAGCGGGGATGACTTCCACAATCTTGTCGAGCAGATAGAGGATATTATCGGTAGGCGTCTGCCAGTCCTCGCCCATCCAGCCTTGCTTGGCAGAGCCGTAGATGACGGGGAAGTCGAGCTGATCCTCGGTGGCGTCGAGCTCGCACATGAGGTCGAAAACCATCTCATAGACCTCCTCGGGGCGGCAGTTGGGCTTGTCAACCTTGTTGATGACGACGATGGGCTTGAGGCCTATCTGAAGGGCCTTCTGCAGCACAAAGCGCGTCTGGGGCATGGGACCCTCGAAGGCATCGACGAGCAGCAGGCAGCCGTCGGCCATGTTGAGCACGCGCTCCACCTCGCCGCCGAAGTCAGAGTGGCCCGGGGTGTCGATGATATTGATTTTCGTGTCCTTGTAGTTGATAGAGACGTTCTTGGAGAGGATGGTGATGCCACGCTCACGTTCCAGCTCGTTGTTGTCGAGCATAAGCTCGCCTGTCTGCTGGTTGTCGCGGAAGAGATTACCGGCCAGGAGCATCTTGTCGACCAGTGTTGTCTTGCCGTGGTCGACGTGTGCGATGATTGCGATATTGCGTATGTTTTGCTTCATATCTGTGTGTGACGTATGACGATTATCGTTTATCGTTATTGTTTTCCGCTGCAAAGGTAATAAAAGATTAGGGATTAGGGATTAGGGAATGGGGATTTTTTTAAACATAATCATTTAAGTCCACCATAGACACAAAAAAAACAGGCAAAAAAACAATATTTCGAGATAAACAACGAATGTAGACAGAAGTTTGCAGCAGAATGTGTATTTTTGCAAATGAATTGATGGTTACAACAATATGAATTCATCTTCTTTGTCTGGATTCTTAAGCGGATTTGCTACAGCATACTTCTCGTTGTTGGCCTATCAGCTGTTGACGCGCAAGGAAGCATCCCGCCTTCAGAGGGTGCTGGGAGTGATCTTTGTGCAATGGGCTTTGTTCAACCTTAAGGACTTCTTGCTTACTCTGAACGACTATAACAGCAGCAACACCTGGAATATTATCACCCTCATCGACGGGCTGTCGCTCATCGGCTACACATGCCTGCTCTACGAGGTGATTGCCCCTAAGTGGGCGTCTTGGCGCAAGGTGTGCCTTATGCTGCTGGGCTACATTCCGTTTTTTGTTGCCTACTATCTGATGCCAGGCACTATTGTTATACGTTATTATATTGTCTGCCTCTTCCTGGCCGGCACCGCAATCTTACTTCATTGGATTGTTCAAGCCCGACGGTACAAACGCTACATCCGCGACAGTTTCTCAAATATCGATGAAATCGACATTTCCTGGCTGCGCGTCGTGAGCTGGTTCTTCGTCATTTGTCAGCTGATATGGGTCGTTACCTGCATCGTGCGCAATCCTTGGATTGACTGTCTGTATTATCTGCTTTCAATCATTCTCTGGCAGATAACCCTCGAACACATCATGCACCATCAGCCAGCTGTCATCGATAAGCAGGACTTAAGTCCTACGCCCCCGATCCGTGAGTACGCCTTTGCCCAGACTTTGCCCGAAACCGTCGAAGCCGAGGAACTCTTTCTCAATCCAACGCTATCCATAAAAGACCTGGCTCAGCTTATAGGCACCAACCGCACCTACCTGAGCGACTATTTCGTACATGTTAAGCAAACGTCGTTCTACGACTATATCAACGGCCTGCGCATTGAAAAGAAGAGTGTGGCACTGCTGACTGAGCATCCGGAATACACCATGGAACGCATCGCTTCAGAGAGCGGCTTCCGGTCTGTCTCCACCTTCCGACGCGCCTTCCTCAAACAGAAAGGCGTAACACCAAGTGAGTATCGCAAACAATTAAAAAATAACTAAAACCAAAAAACTATGACTATTGGTTCTTTGTACATCAAGCCCTTGGGCGTAATCCTGATGTTTGTACCCTTTGTGTTGGCCTTTGTGGCCATCTGGCTCCGTTCTGCTCGTGTGAACAAAAACACAGCAGGTTTTGTTTCCAATGCTTCTAGCATCGGCTATTGGCTGTTTATCATCACGGCCTTGAGTGTTATCGTATCGTTGATTGCTGGCCTCTTCGACCCACACCTGAGCATCTTCAGTAAGAGCGGCCTGTGGTTCCTAGTGTTGCTCTCCTTCTTGTTTTTCCTCTGCTACTATGTTATTTCCTTCAAACCAGTTAACGCCGAGCAGTTGGAGGAGGCCAGAGACGAGGGCTGCCCGTTGTTTGAGACAGCCGGCCTTGCCGCAGCAGGCGTGGCAGGTGGCTTATCGGTAATTATCAAGTCGACAATGAAGATGCTTGCAAGAGCTCCGATAGACATTGTTTGGCAGTCGGGCAACACCATTTGGTATAGAAAGGCCAACGTCGGAGGCTTCCTCGGTGGCGTAGCAGCAGCCATACTGCCCGCCATTGCTATCGGCGTATTATTGTCTTTCGCCGCTATGTTTTTCCTGCTTGTCATCGTTATCATATCATGGTTACTGGTCGTCATCAAGTTCATAAGAAACATGGTTTACCTGAAAGGCCCACGCAGTTAAAAGTAAATTATTTCTAACTAAAAAACTTATTATAAAGATTATGAAAAAGAATATTTTAAAATCATTTGCCTTTGTGGCAGCAGTAGCCCTTTCGGGTATCGTGTTCATCAGTTGCAGTGGCAGTAGCGGCGGAAGTGCTGAGAGCAAGGGAATGCCCACCGACGGCATACTGGGCACATTCCCCCAGAAGTATTTCGATTGCATAGATGGCATCAATAGTGCCAGAGCTGATATGGCTGTCGGTTCGGAAGAAGAGTACGAGACTGCCAAGGCAGAACTCGAGAAACTTCAAGAACAGCTCAAGACAATTGCCGAGACAGAAAACGTAGCTTCTATCGAGATCCCTACCGAGGTAGCTGAGGGTATACCTTTCAAAGTGGTGAAGCCGTTGGTCATCACAAATGCTGACGACAGACAGCTGACTCTCGAGGCCGTAGTGGAAAGCACCGAAGCCGTTGACCAGTACGCAGCCTATAATTATGGTTACCTCGTAGCCTATGATACCGACGGAAAGCCTTTCAGTACGGGGCAGCACGGCACATATACCCCTGATGGAGGTTCCAGCGATTGGGCAGCAGGCACCCAAGGAAAGCTAACCATCTATCTTTCTGTCGCCGCTTTCAATATCGAAGGATTAGCTCGTCTTGGCAAACTGCTCATCACAACAAACAAATCGGAAGAGATGAAGGTAGCTGAAGCAGCTATGGCTGAACTGCAATCTGCTGCTATGGAGAAAGCAAGGGAGGCATTAAAGAATATGACTAAATAAGAAGTCTCCATTAGACCAGCTTAGCAGCTATACTAAACCGGCTTAATAACTATACAAGACTGGCTTAATAGCTCCTCTAAACCGGCTTAATAGCTCCTCTAAACCGACTTAGTAGCTCTTCAAAACTATATTACTAGCACGACAAGACTGGTTATACAACTCCATAAACGCAACCTATATCATTGCTGCATCATGATTGTGCAATGGCTTGATCATGATGCAGCAATTGCACAATCATGATTAAGCAACCAACATAATTGCATTTGCAGAGCATGTTAATCAGCTGCGCATACTAATATTGAAGACCAAACCGCAGACTTTCCCTTGACTCATGTTAAGACAATTAAGACTCAAATATCTGCATTGATAGAGCAAATAGCTGAATCTTCATAAACAACGACTCCCCGCTAATGTGAGATTGCACATTGGCGGGGAATCAATTATGGGTATGAGACGATGCGAATGGAAGTGTATCCTAAGCTCTGTTCCTTACATCTATATCTTGATGAAGGTAGAACGTGCCATGATTACATCGTACGTCTGGTTGAGGTCGTAGAACGTGAGGGTAGTTTCGAAGATCTGCCCCACTTCGCCATGAATCTGCATGCGGAAGAACTTATTGCCATCGCTGTCGGTGGCCTCGATGATGGCAATATTGCGTATGTTTTGCTTTATAAAGGGTTATAAGTAACTGAATTGCGCTGCAAAGGTACGAAATAATAGCTAATCTCTGATACGGAAAGGCATTTTTTTGCAAAAAGCCACTCCGATTCCTGTCCGTACCACAGCAGAAAAGCAAAGCCGAAGCGCTACTTGCGCACGACCACAGCACCGGGATATTTCTTTAGGTCGAGCTTGAAGAGGTCGTCGCTGACGCCGAACTTGATCTTAGTGGCCGTCATGCGCATCGAAACGCCACCGCCCTTCGACTCTATCTCATAGAAATGGTAGTTGCTCTTGTTGATGCGCATGATTGTCTTCTTAGGCATCTCCGAGTCGCGAGGCTCGGTGAAAGTAATCTCGTAGCGACCGTCCTTCTCTTTCATCGTGGCTTTCTTGTACTCCTTGTCGAGCCCGAAATCAATGGTGTAGTCGCCTTTGGATTTGCCCTTGACGGGAGTGATGTAGAGGGTGTCCTGGCGGTCAACGTCGCCAGCCTTGATGCGGGGCTTGTACTTCCATTCCTGCTTGCCGTCGCACCCGACCTCCGACTTCGCCTCGCGGCCGAGGATCTTCAAAGAAATCCGTGCCAGCGACTTATCACCCTTGCTGTAGGTGGTGACGTAGGTGGTCATCGAGAAGACTGCCAGACCGGCCTTGACGTTCATATCCATCTCCACGCCGGCAGGATTCTCCATCGCGGCCTGGCTCTTATGCAACACATTAATTATCTCTTGAGAGATCTGAGCCTGAGACGCTACGCTCACCAGCGTCAGTGCCATGAGAAAAATAAGTTTCTTAAGCTTTTCCATTGTGTTTGAGTATTTTTTTTGAGGACGGCTCCATGGACGCCTGTAATGGCGTTCTCCGGGAATATCAATCATACAAATGGGCGGACAGCGAGTTAGTGCTGCCCGCCCATATAGAATAGGGGTGAGGAAACGGGATTAGTCGGCCAACTTTGCCTTGATGAACTCGCGGTTGAGGCGTGCGATGTTGGCGATGGTCTCGTTCTTCGGACATACTGCCTCGCAGGCGCGGGTGTTGGTGCAGTTACCGAAGCCGAGCTCGTCCATCTTGGCCACCATGGCCTTGGCGCGCTTAGCGGCCTCAGGACGGCCTTGCGGCAGCAGGGCAAGCTGTGAGACCTTAGAGCTGACGAAGAGCATGGCAGAACCGTTCTTACAAGCTGCTACGCAGGCACCGCAGCCGATGCAGCTGGCGCAGTCCATAGCTTCGTCGGCGTCCTGCTTGGGGATGAGGATGGCGTTGGCATCCTGAGCCTGGCCGGTGCGGATGGTGGTGTAGCCGCCTGCCTGGATGATCTTGTCGAAGGCGGAGCGATCGACCATGCAGTCCTTGATGACGGGGAAGCCGGCCGAGCGCCAAGGCTCTACGGTGATGGTCTCGCCGTCCTTGAAGCGGCGCATGTAGAGCTGGCAGGTGGTGGCGCCGCGCTCGGTCTTGCCGTGAGGCGTGCCGTTGATGTAGAGCGAGCACATGCCGCAGATGCCCTCGCGGCAGTCGTGGTCGAAGACGAAAGGCTCCTTGCCAGCCTCAATGAGCTCCTCGTTCATGATGTCGAGAGCCTCGAGGAAGGAGGTGTCGTCGGGAATATTCTTCAACTCGTGCGTGTCGAAGTGGCCCTTCTCCTTCGGGCCGTTCTGTTTCCAGAACTTGATAGTAACACTGATATTTTTAGCCATAGTTGTATTTAGGTTTTGAGGTTATTAGGTTTTAAGGTTATCAGGAATTACTGGAGAAAGGTCATCATGCATTCTTTTATAAATGAGCGAATTAAGCATTTTCAGAATTTCTCCGTTCAGCGTTTCTAACACATTTGCCATTGTGTCATCAATGAATAACAGGTCTCTCGAAATAGAGATTTGTGTATCTAGTTCATTGGCTGAGCCACGAGCAAAACGCAAGAAATGAACAAGGTCTGAATTAGAACCTCTGCCATATCCTTCGGCTATATTGGATGGTATTGACACAGCACATCTTCGCATCTGGTTGACAAGTCCAAAGAGTTCGGATTTTGGATATTGAGCGGTAGCCTGATAGACTAAAGTCACCAATTCTTTGCTCTTTTTCCATACGACCAAATTCTTGTGCGGTCCCATTTCTTATAACCTGATAACCTTATAACCTTAAAACCTTATTGTTAATTCTTATAGTTACGCGTCTGTACCTTGATTGCTTCGTACTCCAGGGGTTCCTTGATGAGCTCGGGATCCTTGCCCTCGCCCTGGTACTCCCAGCAACCTACGTAGAAGTAGTTTTCGTCGTCGCGCTTGGCTTCGCCTTCCTCGGTCTGGTACTCCTCGCGGAAGTGACCGCCGCAGGATTCGTTACGCGAGAGGGCATCGTGAGCCACGAGCTCGCCCATGGTGAAGAAGTCGCGAAGGTGAATAGCCTTGTCGAGCTCCACGTTGAGACCTTCCTTCGAGCCGGGAACGAAGAGGTTGGTGTCGAACTCCTTCTGGAGCTCCTTCATCTTCTTGATACCGGTCTTAAGGCCCTCGGCGGTACGGCCCATACCGACGTACTCCCACATGATGTGGCCGAGCTCCTTGTGGATGCTATCTACGGAGCGCTTGCCCTTGATGTTCAAGAGACGGTCGAGCTCGGCATCGACAGCCTTCTCTGCCTCAGCAAACTCGGGCAGGTCGGTGGAGATGCGCGGCCATATAGCCTGATCGGCAAGATAGTTCTGGATGGTGTAAGGCAGCACGAAGTAGCCGTCGGCCAGGCCCTGCATCAGTGCAGAGGCACCGAGGCGGTTAGCGCCGTGATCGGAGAAGTTGCACTCGCCGATAGCGAAGAGGCCGGGGATGGAAGTCTGCAGCTCGTAGTCGACCCACACGCCGCCCATGGTGTAGTGGATGGCGGGGTAGATCATCATGGGCTTGTAGTACTTCACGCCGTTGATCTCGTTGGCGAGGTCGCCGGGATAGACGTCGGTGATCTCCTCATACATGTCGAAGAGGTTGCCGTAGCGCTGCTTCATGGCGTCGAGGCCGAGACGGTTGATCGACTCGGAGAAGTCGAGGAACACGGCCAGGCCGGTGTTGTTCACGCCGAAGCCTTTGTCGCAACGCTCCTTGGCAGCACGCGAAGCCACATCACGGGGAACGAGGTTACCGAAAGCGGGATAGCGACGCTCCAGATAGTAGTCGCGATCTTCCTCAGGAATCTCCCAGCCCTGCAGCGTTCCTTCCTGCAGTTTCTTGGCATCCTCCAGCTTCTTGGGCACCCAGATGCGGCCGTCGTTACGGAGTGACTCGGACATCAAGGTCAACTTGGACTGCTTGTCGCCGTGGACGGGGATACAGGTGGGGTGAATCTGAACGTAGGAGGGGTTGGCCATGTAAGCGCCCTTGCGGTAGCACTGAACGGCAGCCGTGCAGTTGCAGCCCATGGCGTTGGTCGAAAGGAAGTAAGCGTTGCCATAACCGCCGGTAGCGATGACGACAGCGTTGGCCGAGAAACGCTCCAGCTTACCTGTGACGAGGTTCTTGGCAATGATACCGCGAGCACGGCCATCGACGATGACGACGTCCTCCATCTCATAGCGGGTGAAGAGCTTCACCTTGCCGGCCTGCACCTGTGCGCTGAGCGAGCTGTAGGCACCGAGCAGCAGCTGCTGACCAGTCTGACCCTTAGCGTAGAAGGTACGGCTTACCTGAGCACCACCGAAAGAACGGTTGGCCAGCATGCCGCCATATTCGCGAGCGAAGGGAACGCCCTGTGCCACGCACTGGTCGATGATATTGTTTGACACCTCAGCCAGACGATAGACGTTGGCCTCACGGGCACGATAGTCGCCGCCCTTCACGGTGTCGTAGAACAGACGATAGACTGAGTCGCCGTCGTTCTGATAGTTCTTGGCTGCGTTTATGCCGCCCTGAGCAGCGATGGAGTGAGCGCGGCGGGGGCTGTCCTGAATGCAGAAGTTGAGCACGTTGAAGCCCATCTCGCCGAGCGAGGCTGCGGCGCTGGCACCAGCCAGACCCGTACCTACGACGATGACGTCGAGCTTCAGTTTGTTCTTCGGGTTCACCAGACGCTGATGTGCCTTATAGTTGGTCCACTTCTCAGCAACGGGTCCCTCGGGAATCTTACTATTTATCTTTTTCACTTGTTCTGACATAGTTGTAAGAGGTTTTAAGGTTTAGGGGTTCAAAGGTTAGCCGCAAATGGGAGCGTCGCCCCAGATAGCGAATTTGAGGACTACGACGGCAAACATCAGGATGACGATGGTCGACCAGATGAAACCGATGCACTGCCAGCGGTTGTGCCAGATCTTACCGCTCCAACCCAGCGTCTGGATAGCGCTCCAGAAGCCGTGGTTCATGTGAAACCAGATGGCGCAGAACCAGATGAGATAGAGGCACGCGAAGATGGGTGCTCCTGGACGATCATGGAAGTTGTAGACAATCCAAGCGAAACCATCGGTGGGCGAGGGAATAGATGTCATGGCCGCCATGGGATCCTTGAGTTCGGCAAACATCATGTTGTACCAGAAATCCCAGAGGTGCAGGCACAGACCCAGGAAGATGATGCAGCCCAGCAGGAACATGTTTTGGCTGTACCACTCAACCTTCTCGGGCTTGTTGGTAACGGCGTAGGCATCAGTGCCGCGGGCCTTTTTGTTTTGAATGGTCAGGATGATGGCAAAGACGAAGTGCAAAGCCATCAGTGCTGCCAAGCCAACTGTTGCAACCACGGCGTACCAGTTGGCGCCGAGGAATTCGCAGATCATGTTGTAACCTTCTGCACTGAACAGGGCTACGATGTTCATGCACGCATGGAACGTGAGGAAGAGAATCAAGGCCAAACCTGTGACCGACATGACCACCTTCCTTCCGATAGATGAATTAATTAACCACATAAAATTGATAGGGAAAAAATGAATTGAAAATTTAAAAAATTAGTTCAGAAACACGCTTTAAGAAGGGCATAAATACCTTTCATGCCGCAAAAATAGATGTTTTTGGCGATTATACAAAAGAAAAATGAAAAAACTTTTAACAAAAGGCTCTAAACTGTAAAGTTTTATTTACCTTTGCGCTGAAACTAATAAGAAAAACCATGAACAGAAGAGATTTCTTAAAGAAAAGCGTGCTCGCTTCGGCGGCCGTAGGAACAGCCGAGGTCGCCAAGGCTGCCTCATGGCTCGGCGAAGCCTCTGGCGAGGCAACGGCCGAAGCGCCCGCAGCGCCTGTCGAAGCGCCGTCAGAGACTACAGACCGACTGATAACCTCGGCTCCGATGCTCCAGAACTACGCCGAGACGAGCATAGGTATAGCCTTCACCGTGTCGGCCCTGGCAAGCGGCTTCGTAGTGATAGGCCGGCAGCCCGACCTGAGCGACGGGCGCAAGGTGCTCTGCGGAGGCCACCGTATGACCGAGCTGTCAGACCGCGTACTGCAGGTGCGCGTCACCGGTCTGGAACCGGCCACTACATATTACTATCGCATAGGAGCCGACCGAATCGATTACAAAGGCGGTTACTCAATGAAGAACCTTGGCACGGAAGAGGACCCCGCCATCTACAGCTTCACCACGGCAGGCGCCGAGGCAAAGGCACACTTCTGCGTCATTAATGACACGCATGCTCGCTGGCAGCCCTTCGGCCTCGCCATTGAGAAGATAGCGCAACTGGCACCATCGTGCGTAATATGGAATGGCGACGCTTGCAACGTCGAGGAAACCATTGAGGCACAAATCCGGATCTTCCTCAAGCCCGAGATCGAGCGCACGGATTTTGCCGCACGCCTGCCATACCTCTTCTGCACGGGCAACCACGACTTCCGCGGTATGGCAAACCGCCATCTGGAGCGGGTTTGGATGTACCGCCAGCCCGAAGAGCGCGAGGTGCGCGACTGGGACCTCGGCCGCAACTTCGCCGTTCGCATGGGCGATATTGCCTTGATAGGCCTCGACACCGGCGAGGACAAACTCGACACAAACCCCAAATTTGCAGGCATCTTCAAGATGGAGGACTACCGCAAGGCGCAGGCCCTGTGGCTGCGCAGCGCCCTGCAGCGGCCCGAGATTGCCGGGGCGCCGTACATCGTAGCCTTTTGCCATATCCCGCTCTTCGACCCCGACCCCAAGCGCAACCCCGGCGACTTGGCCCCTGCCGACACCGACCCACGCTACAGTCCGGATTTTGCGATGTGGCAGCGCACCTGCGCACGGCTGTGGTGCCCCCTGCTCGAGGAGGCCGGCGCACAGCTAATCATCACCGCACACCAGCATCGCTATCGCTACGACAAACCCACGGCCGAGCGCCCATGGGCACAGATCGTGGGCGGAGGTCCAGAGATGGGCGAATACGATGGTAAGAAACGTCCCGACAAATTCCCCACCGTCATCGAGGGCGAGGTGCGCGACGGACAACTGTTCATCACTATTCACAACCTCGTCACGGGCGACGTGCAAGAGACGATTACTTTCAGCCCTCGCAAGGGTAGGAAAGTCAAAAAACGCTGATTTCATCGATTCAGAATAGTTCACAACCTGTCATGGACCCAATCTTCAACAGAGCCACTTTACTCCTGGGCGAAGCTGCAATGGAACGCTTGGCGGCGGCGCGCGTCATCGTCTTCGGCATCGGCGGCGTGGGCTCGTGGTGCGCCGAGAGTCTCATCCGCAGCGGCTTAGGCCATCTCACCATAGTCGACAACGATGTCGTGTGCTCATCAAACATCAACCGCCAGCTGATGGCCACTACGCGCACAGTAGGGCAACCCAAGGTGGAGGCGCTGAAAGAGCATCTACTCGAGGTGAACCCCGAGGCCGACATCACGACGCTGCAGCAGACGTTCACCGAGGCCACGGCTGCCGACTTCGACCTCGACAAGTATGACTACGTAATCGATGCCATCGACTCGCTGCGCGACAAAGCCCTGCTCATAGAGCAAGCCTGCCGCAGCCGGGCACAGCTGTTCTCGTCGATGGGCGCAGCACTAAAGATCGACCCTACGCGCATACGTGTTGCCGAGTTCTGGAAGGTGCAGGGCGACCCGTTGGCGCGCGCCCTGCGCAATCTCTTCAAGCGCCAGGGCCGCAAGCCTCGCCGCAAATTCAAGTGCGTCTTTTCCGACGAACTCCTTAAGAACCAGACCGAAACGGCAGCAGAAAATGAGGCGACAGCCAACCCCAAGGCTCACACCAACGGCAGCCTTATGCACATCACAGCCATCTTCGGCTGCACGCTGGCTGGCCTTGTGCTACAAGATATTTGCAAAGAAACGCCGGCATCGCAGCCCCAGATTTCATAGCCTCAGCACAACACGAAAAATGCAGCCGGTCGAATCGGCTTACTCAACCGGTCGAATCGGCTTACTCAACTGGTTGTATTGGCTTACTCAACCGGTTGTATTGGCTTACTCAACCGGTCGCATAGACAAAATCAACCGGTCGCATCCGCGGATGCGACCGGTTGACTTTTTTAGGCCTTCATAAGGGTTTGCCTTGACGATGCAAAAAGCGGCTTTCGAGAGACTTACGCTATGCTTGCTGGACAAAGGCAAACTTTGGTCAGGAGCCTATTGTTCCGCGATGAATTGGGCCATTTCGGGCTTCAGGGCGTAGGCACTGCGGAAGAGAGCGAGCTGGTTGCGCACGCGGTCGAGGTTGTGCTCGGGGTACTTGCACTTCCAGTATTTGTCGCCCGAGAGATAGTCCCAGAGGAAGCGCACGGCCTGCATATAGGGGAAGAGCGTTGCGGCATAAGGAAGCATCTCCTTCTCGAGGGGCGTGAGGAAACTCTTGGCCGATCGCAGGTAGCCGCGGGTGAAGGCCTTGAAGATTTCCATATTGAAGCCCACGTGCGAGAGGTCGGGGTCGTCTTCGGCCGTGAAGTTGGCAGCGGTGCGGAGGAAGTCGCCGTAGTCTGAGAAGATGAAGTTGGGCATCACGGTGTCGAGGTCGATGACGCAGAGCACGCGGTCGTTCTTGTCGAACATCATATTGTTCACCTTCGTGTCGCAGTGGCAGATGCGCTTAAGCAGCTTGCCCTCGC
Source organism: Bacteroidaceae bacterium (assembly GCA_017429945.1). Lineage (GTDB taxonomy): Bacteria > Bacteroidota > Bacteroidia > Bacteroidales > Bacteroidaceae > Physcousia. The sequence goes on along the minus strand of JAFRNY010000090.1, from coordinate 38,500 downwards.
GGCCGAGGCGCTCGGCGATGGTCATTTCGTAGGAGAAGGAGAGCAGCTCGTCGATGATAGGCTGCACCGAAGCCACGCGCCCTACGGGGTCGCTGGCGATGACCTCCTTGAGCTGTTCGAGGCGGAATTCCATATTGTGGAAGTCCTTGATGGTCTCGCCCAGCTCTACGGGGATGTCGGCCAACATAGCCTGGAAGTCGCCGAAGGCTTCGCCGGCGGCCTCGCTCGACTCGGGGTTGACGGCTTGCTTCGTGATGGCATCTTTGATGAACACCATCAGTCGCCAAGGCTCGCCGTCGACGGTGGTGTAAAGTTTGCTCGGGTCGGACTTCAAGGGAATGAAGGTGAGCACCTTGCGGTCGATATCGTCCTCGCCGCGTGCCTCCAGCTTCTGACGTATATGGCCCGTGACGGCGCGAATGTTGTTCATCAACATATTGACATCGGGGAATACGTTGGTGTTGACGCGCTGCAGGACGTAGTCGGGCGCTTCGGTCTGAGCTGTGCACACGAGGAGTGTGTCGTTGATGAGCCCCTCGCCGAGGGACTTGATTTCTGCGACCGTGCCGCGGATGGCGAATTGGTCGACGATAGAAAATAGTTTTTCGTTCATAAGGGTAAAAATGTTTTTATTTAGGGATTATTAGCAAGCGATCGGAGGATGGGGAGAGGGAGAGAGGCCCTCGGGAGACCCATCGTACACCGTAACAGGGGCGGGGGCATCTTAGTTGGTGAGGAGTGTGCCGTCAGAGGCTTGCCCGTTGGCGTCAACGGCCAAAGTGGCGGGCCTGCTTCCTGTGAAGAAGGAGATGCGGGCTTTGCCCTCGCCGTCGAGCTTGAGGTCGGGGTTCCAATAGAGGGTGCGACGGTAGTCGGTCTGCCCCTCGGGCAGCGGCCGTTGGCTGTAGTCGGGGCTGTAGAACTCCTCGGGCTCGGCAAAGCCTTGCAGGACGTAGCGGCGGTCGCGATAGGTTACGCGCTGGCCGTCATCCGGCAGCTGGCGCAGGTCGACGCTCACGCGGTCTACGTTGTCCTCGGTGGCGCGCGGGTCGGCTCCGTAGCGGGGATGGTAATCGGTGTGGATGCGCACGCTGTCGAGGTTGGTGAGCTGGTTGAAACGGTTGATTTTCGAGGCCGGCCTGTTGAATGAGATATTACGGCCGTCGTAGCGTGGCTCGAGGACGTAGGTGTGGGGCGTATTCATATCTCCAACGTAAGCGCGGGCTACATTATTTATAAAATGTATGCGTCCGCCATACCATCCTGTGGCAAGTCCGGCATCGCAGACCTCGTTGAAGGCCTTGTAGGCATCTACGACAATGGCCGGGTGCGAGGCGTCGAACTTGCGCAGGCCACCGCGGCGGGCACGCACGGTGAGGCCTCCCATCTGCGTCTCGAAGGTCTTGGGGTTGAAGAGCGATGTCTGCGCGGCCTGCGGCGCGTCGGCGGGTGCTGTGCGGTAGGTGGTCTGATAGTAGTTGTAAGGCTGCGTGAAGCGCGGGTAGGGCCAGGATATGCGCACGTAGAACTCGGGCTGCTCGGTCTCGTCCATCTGTATCCACGTGTGACGCGGTGTCTTCCATTTGGTAGTATCGCTGGCAGCAAGAAAGAAGACACAGTAGCCATAGAAACGTGGCGAAGGGATGTTGAACTGGCCTTGGCGAGTCTCTACATCGCCTATTACCGATTCGCTGCCCTCCTGCGTGAACTCTGCGTGCACTCTCACCTCGTTGGCAAGGGCCGATTCCTTGGCGTTGTAGCGTGCGTTGGCTATGAGTGCGTTCATCCTATAGCTGCCGGCAGGGAAATGGCGTTCCTTGGCATCGACCTCGGCGCTGATGGTCTCGATAACCTCAGCCTGACCGATGCCTTCATAGACATCGAGGGGTGAAAGCCCTGTATCGCTTTTACGCAGGCTGTTCTTGAAATCGCGTTCGCTGCCGGGTGCCAGGCGGTAGATTGCTTCTTCATACTGGTAGGGGGTGGGCATAGAGTCATAGCGCTCAACATCGTCTTGCAAGAAGCTCGACTTATAGTTGAGGACTTCTCCGCGGAAGATGGGCGTCTGCGTCTCGGCCGGTTGCGAGAGTTCGAAGGCGCCGGGCGTAGCCATCTCATGCCAGCCGAAGCGGCGCCAGCCTTGGGTGAGCATGAGCAGGTCGAGGGCGGTGCGGTGCTCCTCGTCGTCGGCTTCGAAGAAATAAGCGGGATCGGGGATATAGCCGCGCAGCTCCGAGGCGAGGAGCATCTCGGTGAGGATGTCGGTGGTGTCGAAGGTGTAGTCGCTCGTGCCCACGTCGCGCACCGAGAGCGAGATGGGCGTGGACGGCGCCGAGGCAGAGGCGCCTCCGGCGGCTGCTATGTCGAGGGTGACGTGCTCGAAGGGCTCATAGTCGGCCTTCAGGCCCGACACTTCGAGCGTCGGCGTCAGGGCTGTTGCGGGCATGACGAAGAAGAGGCGGTCAGCCCAAACGCGGCCGTCGGCATCGAAGACCGTGACTTGATGCACACCTGCCGACAGCGCTGTCTGTCCCTCGGCGAGCGCATTCGGCGCGAACTGCAGGCGGGCAGGCTCCGATGTCGGTGCTATGGCCTCGCTCTGAACGACAACGCCTTCGCACATGACGGTCAGGCCAAGTTCCTTGGAGGCAGCTGCGCCTTGAGGGCGGACATCAAAGAAATATTTGTCGCCCTCGCGGCTGACCGTGAGCGCTACGCCGTCGGGCGCCACGCGTTCGGTGGTCTGGCTGGCGCTGCGGCCATCGGCGGCAGTGAACGTAGCTTTGTAGCTCGCGCCCGCTGTGGGCGTCAGGGTGAGCAGTCCCCGACCGCGGGCGCCAGTGGCCGCTTCGGCGACGACGTGGCCCTGAGCATCGCTGAGTGCTACGCGCCCCTCAAGGGCCTCACCCGCCTCGGTAGCAGCCTCAAAGGCTAAACGACACGGCACTCCGGCCACCAGCGCCCCGCCCTCGGGAAAGAGCGACAGCTGGGGTTGCGGCTCCTCGGCGGCACTCTTGAAATAGCGGCGCAAGGGGCGAGACGTCATATCGTGAAAGTATTCGCCGGCACGCTCGGGCTTGTCGTAGACGGGGAAGACGCGCGAGTAGAGTTTCTCGTAGTCGCGATAGAACTCCTCGGCCATGGCCTTGGAATAGAACCACTGCTCGGCATAGGGCGTATGCTCCTTTTCGGTGATGCCCCAGTTGAGCTGCCAGCGAGTGTAGGCCCGCAGTTCGTAGAAACCGCCATAGAGCGTATCAGCCAGAGCGAAACAGCCATGGCCGCGCCCTTGATGCATCTCTAACATCTGACGTTCAACGAGATAGCCTTCCTGATTCCATAGTTCAACGTAGAGCACACCGCTGATGCCCGACGGCAACCCGCGGTCGGTGCGCCGAGTGTAGGCTGCATACCAGATGGTGTCGCCGAGGAAATAGCAGGTGTTGTCCATGTGAACGAACACCTTCTCCTGAGGTATGGCGCGACCGAAACGAGAGAGACGGTCGGCCCAGCCGGCTACGGTGGTGGGCGGTTGAACAGCTTGAGCTGCCACCCGCCAGGGCAGCAGCACGGAGAATAATATGAATATGAGCGGACGGATTCCTGATTTTTTCATCGTCGCAAAGGCTTTATTGGCTACAAAGATAAGAATAAAGCCATATATCTGAGCTTATTTTTGAGAAATTAATTGCGCAAAAGCCACTTTTAGCATAAAAAAACTACTCTAAAATATGATTATACCAAGCTAATTCACTAATTTTGTGCCCGAAATGAATCACTATCTTTAAATCAAAACTTAATAACATGACTCTCATCAAATCCATTTCAGGCATCCGAGGGACCATAGGCGGCCGCGCAGGCGACACCTTAAACCCTCTGGACATCGTGAAGTTCGTATCGGCCTACGCTACACTAATACGCAAGACCGAGACCATCGGTACAAACAAAATCGTCGTGGGCCGCGACGCACGCATCTCGGGTGAGATGGTGAAGAACGTCGTCTGCGGAACGCTCATGGGCATGGGCTTCGACGTGGTCAACATAGGTCTCGCCACAACACCTACGACAGAGATCGCCGTGACGATGGAGAAGGCCTGCGGCGGCATCATACTCACTGCAAGCCATAACCCCCGACAGTGGAACGCCCTGAAGTTGCTCAACAGCGACGGCGAATTCCTCAACGCACAGGAAGGTGCCGAGGTGCTGCGCATTGCTGCTGCCGAGGACTTTGAATATGCCGACGTGGACCACCTCGGCAAGTATCGCGAGGACGACACCTACGACCAGAAACATATCGACCTCGTGAAGGCTCTCGAACTCGTCGACGTGGAGGCTATCAAGAAAGCGAAGTTCCGCGTGGCACTCGACACGGTGAACTCCGTGGGAGGCGTCATCCTGCCCAAACTGCTCGAGCAGCTCGGCGTGGAGACCGTAACCTGCCTATATGGCGAACCTACAGGCGACTTCCAGCACAACCCGGAGCCGCTGGAAAAGAACTTAGGCGACATCAAGGCGCTGATGCAGAAGGGCGGCTACGACATCGCTTTCGTCGTAGACCCCGACGTAGACCGCTTGGCTCTCTTCTGTGAAGACGGAACCATGTATGGCGAAGAGTACACGCTCGTGACCGTGGCCGACTATATCCTTCAGCACACTCCTGGTAACACCGTCAGCAACCTCTCCTCAACCCGCGCCCTGCGCGACGTCACCCGTAAATACGGCTGCGAGTACAACGCATCGGCAGTCGGCGAGGTAAACGTTGTCACGAAGATGAAGGCCACACATGCTGTCATTGGTGGTGAAGGCAACGGCGGAGTAATCTATCCCGCCGCTCACTATGGCCGCGACGCCCTCGTAGGCATTGCGCTCATCCTCACTTATCTTGCCAAGCGAGGCATGAAGACCAGCGAGCTGCGCGCCACTTATCCTCCATACTGCATCGCCAAGAACCGCATCGACCTCACACCCGACACCGACGTTGACGCTATCCTGGCAAAGGTGAAGGAGCTCTACAAGGACGAGGAAGTGAACGACATCGACGGCGTGAAGATCGACTTCCCCGACAAATGGGTGCACCTACGCAAGTCGAACACCGAACCTATCATCCGCGTCTACAGCGAAGCAGCTACCATGGAGGCTGCCGACCAACTGGGCAAGGACATCATGGACGTCGTCTACTCAATGACAAAATAAAACCTTAAAGGGCTAAATACCAAGAAACCTGCACGCGCACTGGCACGTGCAGGCTTCTTTTGAAACTATAACTTTTGATATTCTTCTGAAACTTTATGGCGAAACTGAACACGCTCGTCAAGGACACGGCCATCTACGGACTCAGTAGCATCATAGGCCGATTCCTCAACTATTGGCTCGTACCGATCTACACCTACTACATGCCTAAAGAGAGTGGCGACTACGGCGTGAGCACAAACATCTATGCCTACGTGGCTCTTATCCTTGTACTGCTGACCTTCGGCATGGAGACGACGCTCTTCCGATTTGCCAACGACGGCCCCGACGCGCAGGCCGCCTCTGCTGGTCGAAGATGGCCCGACACGGTATTCACGACAGCATTTGCCGTCGTAGGCACACTCACCGCCATATTCCTGGCACTAATCTTCGGCTTCATCACACCCATTGCCGACTATCTCGGCTATGCCGAACACCACGACTACCTGCTGATGATGGCGGCTGTCGTGGCGATGGACGCCTTGCAGGCAATTCCATTCAGCTTCTTACGCTTCCAGAAACGCCCCATCCGCTTCGCCACGCTCAAGTTGCTGTTCATATTTGCAAATATAGGCCTCAATGTGCTGTATTTTGTTGTATTGGGCAAGACATCGGTGTTCTACGTCTTCCTTATTAATCTGCTGTGCACGGGCTTCATATCGCTCCTCTTCATCCCCGACCTGCTACGCATTCAATGGCACTTCGACGGCAGTCTGCTGCGACGCATGCTTTCCTACTCGTGGCCTCTGCTCTTCCTTGGCGTGGCAGGTATTCTCAATCAGGTGGCCGATAAGATTGTATTCCCGAAGGTTTATCCTGACCAAGCTGAAGCCAACGTGCAGCTGGGCATCTATGGCGCTTGTGTGAAGATTGCGATGATTATGGCCATGATCACACAGGCTTTCCGCTATGCCTACGAGCCTATCGTCTTCGCCAAGGCCAAGGATGCCGACAAGAACGAATACTACGCCACGGCAATGAAATATTTCCTGATATTCACGCTCTTGTCATTCCTCTGCGTTGTCGGTTACATGCCGATACTGAAGTATATTCTCGGTGCTGGCTACCGCGAGGGACTGGGCGTAGTGCCTATCGTCATGGCCGCAGAGATTATGATGGGCGTGTACTTCAACCTCTCTTTCTGGTACAAACTGATTGATAAGAACATATACGGTGCTATTTTCTCCACAATCGGCTGCGTGACGCTGCTGGCCGTGAACATCTTATTCATCCCTAAATATGGCTACTGGGCATGCGCCTGGGGCGGCGTAGCGGGCTATGGCACGGCTATGGTGCTCAGCTATATTATCGGGCAACAGAAGAATCCTATCAACTATCCGATGAAGGAGATTGCTTGCTACGTCCTCCTTACCGCCGTGCTCTTTGCCGCGATGGAGTACGTTCCTGCTACCGTACCCACGTGGGCACAGATTGCCATTAACACTGTGCTCATTCTCGTTTTCGTTGCCTACATCATCAAAAAAGACCTGCCGCTGAGGAACTTACCTGTGGTCGGTAAATACTTTAGATAATAGATAAGAATAATTTGGAAAAGTATTATGATGTCATCGTAATAGGTGCCGGCCACGCTGGATGCGAGGCGGCTCACGCTGCTGCGCGCATTGGTGCGAGCACGCTACTTATTACTATGGACATGAACAAGATTGCGCAAATGTCTTGCAACCCCGCCATAGGCGGTATTGCCAAAGGACAGATTGTCAGAGAGATAGATGCACTCGGAGGGGCCATGGGGCACGTCACAGATGCTACAACCATTCAATTCCGGATGCTCAATCGCTCCAAAGGGCCTGCCATGTGGAGCCCCCGTGCCCAATGCGACCGAGGAAAGTTCATCTGGGCATGGCGCGAAGTGCTCGAGAACACACCCAACCTACATATCTGGCAGGACCAAGTGAGACGGTTGATTACAGCCCCCTCACGTCCCGCCGGAGCGCCCCTTGCCACTTGTTCGCCCGAGGATATGCTCGCACCCCCTCGGGGGGGGCGGGAGGGCACTGAGGGCGGTGTCATGGCCGTTGGCGTCGAGACATACCTCGGCATGACCTTCCGCGCCAAGAGTATCATCCTCACCGCTGGCACCTTCCTCAATGGTCTCATGCACATAGGCCGTGTCAAGCTCCCTGGTGGCCGCTGTGCCGAACCGCCCTCTCTGGAGTTGGCAGAAAGCATAGCTCAACACGGCATACGCGTCGCTCGCATGAAGACAGGCACCCCTGTCCGCATAGACGCCCGCTCAGTCGATTTCTCTCTTATGACCGAACAGCCCGGCGACACCGAAGGGAGAAAGTTCTCATATATGGGCCCACCCCCAACCCCTCCCGTAAGGGAGGGGGGAGGCTGGCGCGATGCTCGTCTTCTACTACCCGGAGGCCTCCCCTCCCTCACGGGAGGGGTCGGGGAAGGGTCTTTACCTTGCTGGATCACTTACACGAACGAGGCCGTCCACGAGCGCCTTCGTGCCGGGCTGCCCGACTCACCCCTCTACAACGGACAGATACAGAGCATTGGCCCACGTTACTGCCCCAGTATAGAGACCAAGCTCGTGACCTTCCCCGACAAGGATCAGCACCAGCTCTTCCTGGAGCCCGAAGGCACGAATACCAACGAATACTACCTTAATGGTTTCTCTTCATCCCTGCCCATTGAGGTGCAGATTGAAGCCCTTCGACTCATCCCTGCCTTCCGCAATCTGGAGATTTATCGTCCGGGCTATGCCATTGAATATGACTTCTTTGACCCTACACAGCTGCATCACTCACTGGAGTCTCGTGTCATCTCTGGCCTCTTCCTCGCAGGACAAGTCAATGGCACCACAGGCTATGAAGAGGCTGCAGGTCAAGGACTTATAGCCGGAATTAATGCCGCACGCCATTGCACAGGACAAGAACCACTCGTGCTGCAGCGCGACCAGGCCTACATAGGCGTGCTCATCGACGACCTCGTATGCAAAGGAGTTGACGAGCCCTACCGAATGTTCACCTCACGTGCTGAATACCGCATCCTGCTACGCCAGGACAATGCTGACGCACGCCTGACACCGATTGGCTACGACATGGGCGTTGCTACGGCCGAACGCCTGCGATACTATCAACGCAAGCACGAAGAGGTAGAGCGAATCATACGCTTTGCTGAGGAATATTCTGTGAAGATGGCCGATGTCAACGGCCTCCTCGAAAGCCTCGGCACAGCACCTCTCACTCGCGGCTGCAAGCTCGTAGAACTGCTCGGGCGCCCGCAACTAAGCATCGCAAACCTCTCCACTGCCCTACCCCGTCTGCAAGAACTCTTGGCGTCTGTCACTGACCGCCACGACGAGATAGTAGAGCAGGCAGAGATAGAGATAAAGTACAAAGGATATATCCAGCGCGAAGTGGAACAAGCCGAAAAGATGCACCGCCTGGAGAACATCAAGATTCGCGGCCGATTCGACTACTCCACCCTCCAATCCATTTCAACTGAAGGGCGACAGAAACTCGCAGCACACGACCCCGAGACCCTCGGACAAGCGTCTCGCATACCGGGCGTGTCACCCTCCGACGTCAACGTCCTACTCGTACTCCTCGGCAGATAAGCAGCTCTCGCCGACAACCATATCACCAGCCTCCCCCACCCACCGTGGGTCAAGTTCGAGGCGGTCCGTCCGCCTCGCCCTCAACTACGTTCCACGTGGAACGCCACGCAAATTAAATAAGAAGTCACTAACCATTTAACCACAAAAGATGAACAACGAATACCTACTCAAGCACCTACGCAATGTGCCTGATTTCCCCATTCCGGGAATCCAGTTCAAGGACGTAAGCACCCTCTACAAGCATCCCAAATGCCTGCGCATAATGGTCAACGAGCTCTACGAACTCTACAAAGACAAAGGCATAACGAAAGTCGTGGGCATAGAAAGCCGCGGCTTCGTTGTCGGTGCCGCCCTCGCATACAAATTGGGCGCAGGCTTCGTAATGGCACGCAAGCCTGGCAAACTACCGGCTGAGACGCGCAAAGAAAGCTATATGAAAGAGTATGGCAAGGATACCATAGAGATCCACACAGATGCCATCACAGAGAAAGACGTTGTGCTCCTCCACGACGACCTACTCGCCACCGGCGGCTCAATGCTGGCTGCTTATAACCTCGTCAATCAGTTCAACCCAAAGCAGACATTCATCAATTTTATCATCGAGCTGACCATCGAAGGCCTCCATGGCAGGGCTGTCTTCCCGGAAGACGCAGAAATAACCACACTAATCAAGATTTGATGCGTACGCGCGAAGAACACATAAAGAGCATTCTACAACGCCTTCCCGAGTCGCCAGGCAGCTATCAGTACTTCGACGAACACGGGACGGTGATCTATGTCGGCAAAGCGAAGAACCTCAAGCGGCGCGTCTCAAGCTATTTCAACCGCGAGCACGACTCGCGGAAGACAGCTATTCTCGTATCTAAGATCTACGACATACACTACACCGTTGTAAAGACCGAGGCAGAGGCTCTTCTGCTCGAGAATCAGCTCATCAAACAATTTCAGCCGCGATATAATGTGCTGCTCAAAGACGGCAAAAGCTACCCTTCAATAGCCGTAACGAAAGAATACCTGCCACGCATATTCAAGACGCGCCATATCGACCGCAAAGGGGCAATATACTTCGGGCCGTACAGCCATATACCCACTATAAACGGTCTGCTGGAGCTCTTCAAAAACCTCTACCCTATCAGACGATGCCATCAGCCGATGACGCGCGAAGGCGTGGAGAACGGCAAATATAAGCTGTGCCTGGAGTACCACATGAAGAACTGTTTCGGCCCATGCGTAGGTCTGCAAAGCCATGAGGAGTACATGGACTATATCAACGCAGCAATACGTATTCTGAAAGGCGACACAGCGGCACTGAGAAAAGAGATGCTCGCACAGATGCAGCAGCTGGCAACGGAGATGAAATTCGAGGAGGCACAGATAGTGAAACGCCGCTACGACCTCATCACGGCGCACCAGGAAAAGAGCCAGATCATAACTTCAACAGGCCACAATATCGACGTTTTCTCAATCGACAACGATGAGCGAATAGCCTACATCAACTACCTACACGTCGTTGAGGGCGCAATCAACCAGGCATTCACGTTTGAATACAAGAAAAAGCTCGATGAATCCGAAGAGGAACTGCTCGTGCGCGGCATCATGGATATGCGAGACCGATGGGGCTCAGAAGCTAAAGAGATAGTGCTTCCGTTCCACGTGGAACTTCCACTCGAAGATATAGAGATCACAATACCTCAAAGGGGCGATAAGAAGCAGCTGTTGGCGCTCTCAGAGCTGAATGTAAGGCAGTACAAGGTCGACCGCCTAAAACAGCAAGAGAAGCTGAATCCAGAGCAAAAAGCAGTACGCCTGATGAAGGAGATACAAGACCACTTGAAACTCCCCACACTACCCTATCAGATCGAATGCTTCGACAACTCAAACATATCCGGAACGGATGCTGTAGCGGGCTGCGTAGTCTTTAAGAAATGCAAACCGAGCAAGGCTGATTACCGCAAATATAATATAAAAACGGTCGTTGGGCCTGATGACTACGCCTCGATGCAAGAGGTCGTACGCCGACGCTACAGTCGAATGAAGGAGGAAGGAACGCAGCTTCCAGACCTCATAATTACCGATGGCGGCGCCGGACAAATGAGCGTAGTGCGCGAAGTCGTGGAAGGTGAGTTAGGCTTGGCTATTCCCATTGCAGGCCTCGCCAAAGACGACCGCCACCGCACCCACGAGCTGCTCTACGGAAACCCTCCGATGACGGTAGCTTTGAAACAAGACAGCGCTCTCTTCCGCCTGCTCACGCAGATCCAGGATGAGGTACACCGCTACGCCATCACCTTCCATCGCGACAAACGCAGCAAGAGCCAGCTGAGGTCGGAATTAGACTCCATACCTGGCATCGGCCCAAAGACAAAGCAAACCCTGCTGAAGGCGTTCAAAAGCGTAAAGCGAATTCGCGAAGCAAGCGAAGAGGAACTCTCGAAAGTCATCGGTGATGCCAAAACCAAAGCAGTAAAGCGCTACTTCGCACAACAGAGCGGTGAATCAGAAAATAACGAATAAAACGAATAAAACAATCAAAGATAGAGGTATGCGAATAGTAATTCAACGGGCAAATGGAGCGAAAGTAACAATAGACGGTCGCGTAAATGCCGAGTTCGAAGGACTTGGCTACGTCATTCTATTAGGAATAGAATCTACTGATACACAAGAAGATGTGGATTGGTTAGTACGAAAAGTAGCCGCCCTGCGCGTGTTCGACGACGAGAACGGCGTTATGAACCGAAGCATTTTGGACATAGCCGGAGAGCACAATGGAACGGACGGTAACATCATAGTTGTCAGTCAGTTCACGCTATTTGCCAGCTACAAGAAAGGCAACCGACCGTCGTGGCTTAGAGCTGCGTCCCATGAAATCAGCGTTCCGCTCTATGAAGCCTTTATTCAAAAGCTATCTGAAACCATAAGTCGACCTGTCGGACACGGTGAGTTTGGAGCAGAGATGAAGGTATCGCTCTGCAACGATGGGCCTGTGACAATTATCATGGACACCCACAACAAGGAATAAAAAGGAGCCCCTCCCCTGCCCCACCTATCATCAGGAAACGAGGAAATTCCACCAAAGACAAGGAAAGATGAACAGAAAATTTTGGCTGATAGCATGCTTTATTATGTCGGGATGCCCAAGCATCTTGGCGACAGACGGCGTGCCCTTCGACCAGATTAAAGTGTCTGCGAATCATCGGTTCCTAACTCATCAAGGCGGCAAACCTTTTTTCTATTTAGCTGACACCGCCTGGGAACTATTCCATAAACTCGACCGCGAAGAAGCTAAGCTATACTTAGAGGATCGCGCGAAGAAAGGGTTCACAGTCATTCAGGCTGTGGCCATAGCAGAATTAGACGGCATAAGCACTGGAAATGCGTATGGCCACCTCCCTTTCGAGAACCAGAATCCTACTAAACCAGCAATTAAAGAAGGTGCGGAGAATGACTATTGGGACCATGTAGATTACATTGTCCAGGAGGCTAATAGAAGAGGCCTAGTCATTGGGCTGTTGCCCACTTGGGGGCGATATTGGCACGATGGTGAGAACCCCGTATTCAATCTCTCAAACGCCGAAACCTATGGCCGTTGGCTAGCCGCTCGCTACAGGAATGCCAATCTCATCTGGATACTAGGAGGCGACCGCAACGCTGACCGCGACGACTATAAAGCCACTATTCGCGCGATGGCCAAGGGCCTACGCGAAGGCGATGGAGGCAAGCACCTCATCACCTATCATCCTACTGGCGGAGCCGGTTCTGCCGACTTCTTCAACGGAGATAAATGGTTGGATTTCAATATGCGCCAGAACGGTCACAACAACGATTGGTTCGCCTATGGCAAGACGTACGAAGACTATAAGCGAATGCCCGCAAAACCCGTGATAGACGGAGAGCCCATCTACGAAGACCATCCCATCGCTTTTCGCCCAAACGAACGTGGGCACAGCTTAGCAGCCGATTGCCGCAGAGCCCTCTATTGGAACTTATTCGGGGGCGCTTGCGGCCACACCTACGGCCATCATAGCATCTGGCAGATGTACGACCACAACAAGCGCTCACCCATCAATGTGCCTCTCATGGACTGGCAAGAAGCCATACTCCAGCCTGGCTCAAGCCAGATGGTCCATGCCAAACGCTTGCTCCTCTCCCGACCATACTTCACGCGCATACCGGCCACCGATCAGGTGCTCGTGCCACACGAGATTAACAGCGCCGTTCCTGGGCGCGGAGAGTACCGGTTTGCAGCCACGGCAGACGTCGATAGTACCTATATTCTTGTGTACGCGCCCGTAGGCAGAGCCTTCACTGTAAGGACGTCCTATATCAAAGGCCATACGCTGAAAGCTTGGTGGTACGACCCACGCACAGGCAAAGCCAAGAGCGCAGGAAAGTTCAAGAACGCAGAGCAGAGAACCTTCCTCTCCCCTACCTCAGGTGAACTTCTCGACTGGATTCTCGTGATCGACGACGCCACAAAAGGCTATCCCAAGCCGGGAAGCAAGGAATTCAATAACAGATAAGAAAACATTACCCTGCAAAAGTCCACGAGCGGTTCGCTTCGCAGGCATAAAGATAAGCGATAATGAAAAAGTTTACAACTACAGACTGGCTATATAATCTGTTCATCACCTGAATAATCACGGCAGCAATCGGCTTAGTAGTCAAACTGTCTGGCTACTATAAAGAGGCCTGCGTGGCACTATGGATAATGAGTTTACTACTTGTCACTCCCTACATCATCTTCAAGACATGGAGACAAGAGAATTGGACAACCAAAGACTTCTGGCCGTGGGCTGTTCTTGCAGCAATATGTATTATTTACCTAATCATCAACAATAAATAACAAGAGAAACAATGGAACAAAGTAAGTACGAACAGGCCCTGTCGCAGTACAACCTGAACATCAGCGAAGCCGAGGTAGCCGCTGCTGTAAAGAGAATTATCGACGAGAAAGTGCCCGAGAACGACACTGTCGAGGTGAAGAAATTCCTCATGGGCAGCGTGGAACTGACCACTCTGAAGACCACCGACTCCGAGGAGAGCGTGCTGGCCTTGACAGAGAAGGTAAACAAGTTCTACCACGTGTACCCCGACCTGCCACACGTGGCAACGATCTGTGTATACCCCTGTTTCGCCCAGATTGTCTCTCAGAGCCTCGAAGTCGATGGCGTCGAGGTAGCCTGCGTCAGCGGTAGTTTTCCGAGCTCACAGGCCGTTTTAGAGGTTAAAGTGGCAGAAACAGCTTTAGCCCTCAGAGACGGTGCTACTGAGATAGATATCGTCATGAGCGTAGGCAAATACTTGAGCGAAGACTACGAGAGCGTCTGCGACGAGATCAACGAGCTCAAGTGCGTCTGCGGCGACAAGAAGATGAAGGTCATCCTCGAGACGGGTCTCCTTCCCTCACCTGCCGACATCAAGCGTGCATCGATTCTCGCCATGTACGCCGGCGCCGACTACATCAAGACATCAACCGGCAAAGAGAAACCGGCCGCCACTCCCGAAGCTGCCTACGTCATGTGCCAGGCCATCAAGGAGTACTATGAGAAGACGGGCATACAGATTGGATTCAAACCTGCCGGCGGACTCAACACCGTCCACGACGCCCTCGTCTACTACACCATCGTCAAGGAAGTGCTCGGCGAGCAATGGCTCACCAACCAATGGTTGCGTCTCGGCACATCGCGCCTGGCCAACCTGCTCCTCTCCGAGGTCGTCGGCAAAGAGACGAAGTTCTTTTAGAGTGAAAAGCGAAAAAGTGAAAAGTGAAAAATCATAATTTCACCCTCTGAGACGCTTAAATTCCTGCCCCTCGGACGAGAATGAAGCTTCTACGCGATTCTCAGAGGCCAATAAAAAGGTCCAAGTTGCTAAGAGAAAGCTACTTGGACCTTAAAAATTCTGTACGGCAAAAAAGGAGAAAGAGATTCAATCTTAGAAGAAATCTTTAGAAACGTGAAGAGATGTTAAGAATTGGACAGCTGGATGAATCTGCCAACTCAACCGGACGCATAAGCCAACGCAACCGGTCGTATATGGAAATTCGACCGGACGCATAAGCCAACACAACCGGTCGCATAAGCCGAGACAACCGGACGCCGAATCCTAAACGCCTAATCGTGCCACGCGAAGATTCAAAAAAGAAGAAAAAGGACTCTAAGAAAAAATTTTTTGCTACCTTTGCATTAAAATCAATTGACAATAAAAAAATGTATAGCCTAAACTACAAAGTGACAACGAGCACCTGCGATAGCCAGGGGCGCCTTAAATTGTATTCAGCACTGCAGATGATGCAGGACTGCTCAGAGATGTGGATCGACAGCGAACCTGTCGTGAAAGAATATTTCGAACGCCATAACATGACACAGCTGCTGGCATCGCGACAGGTGGAAGTGCTGCGAGTGCCGCAGTATAAGGAGTCGCTGACGGTGACGACAACCGTCTATGGCATAAAGCCAATGTTCGGCTTCCGCAACACCTTTATCTTCGACGCCGAAGGCCAGCCCTGCTACCGCACCTGGAGCATGGGCGCATTCGTAGACAAGACGACGGGCAAACTGGCACGCATGGACCAAACTTCGATGGACAGCCTGACAATGACTCCGCAACAGGAGATGAACTACAAGGACCGCCGCATCATCCTGCCCAAGGACGGAGCCACAACGCTCGAACCCATCCGCGTGCTGCGGGCCGACATCGACTACAACCGCCACCTCAACAACGCCAACTACATTCGTATGGCCATGGAACTCCTGCCCGAGGACTTCGAGGTGCGCGGCCTGCGCGTGGAATATCGCGTGCCGGCCCGCCTGGGCGACCTGCTCTCCCCCACCCTCTTCGTAATCGACGACGACACCATCATCGTCAGTCTCGACCGCGGCGAAGAGGTCTGCGCCATCATGGAGTTCAGCAAGAAGTAAGAAAAAATTTGCAGAAGCGTGTAGTTTTTCCGAAATCATTGCGTCTAAAGAGATGAAAACTTGATTCAAACAGACAGACAATGGAACCCAAAGAAAAGACATTTGGCCAACTAATCCGCGAGCATAAGAGCACGATCTACACCGTGTGCTATATGTTCTCGAACGACAAAGACAAGGTGGACGACCTCTTCCAAGAAGTGCTCGTCAACCTCTGGCGCGGCTACGAGAGCTTCGAAGGACGCTCAGACGTGCGGACGTGGATCTACCGCGTAGCGCTCAACACCTGCATCAGCCTCGACCGCAAGCGCCGCAGCCGCCCTAAGATGGAGCTCTCGATGGACATCAACCTCTTCGAAGACCGCGACACCGACACGCAGCAGGTCGACATGCTGCACCGTCGCATCTCGCGCCTCCGTCCCTTCGACCGCGCCATCGTCCTGCTGTGGCTTGAAGACCTCAGCTACGAGGAGATAGGTCAGATCGTGGGTATCTCGGAGAAGAATGTCTCCGTGCGCCTGTTCAGAATCAAGGAACAACTGAAACGTATGTCAAACCAGTAACAAAAAAACTACACCACTATGACAGATAATGAATTACAGGAGATGCGCCAGCAAATGGAGCTCCTCAAAGAGAAACTCAACCATCAGGAAGTTGTCAACGAACAGCTGATGCACAAGGCCATAGAGACAAAGCTCAACCGCCTCAGCCTCAATCGTAAGATTAAGCGAGTCTATATGATATTTTGTATGTTATTCATCCCGTGGCTGCTGGTGGAAGGCGTAGGATTGCCCATGTGGTTTGCCCTCGCCACAGTGGCTATGCTTGCCTTGTCGCTGGTCTACCACGAGGCTTTCATGGAGCATATCAGTGCCAGCGACCTCAACCGCTACAGCATTCATGAAATCAACGAAAAGGCTATCCGCCTGAAACGGCAAGGTGCCCGCTGGATACGCATTGGTATACCCATACTCATCGTTTGGCTGATTGCCTTCATCTACGTTGTCCAGCACCGATTTGAGCTTGAGACAGAAGGGCAATACATCCTCTACGGAATCGGCTTCGGCATCATCATCGGCGCCTGCCTCGGAGTCATCATCTACAAAAAGCAGCAGCGCATGATCGACGACCTGCGCAGCGATATACAATAGCCGCCACAGCCTTCATAAACCTCCTTTTCACAGGAAAAAAGCTATTTGATATGGATTCTATAATCACCTTTTGCAAGGAAAACTTCGACCTCATCACGCTCCTCGTGGGCGTGGTGGGCGTCGTCATAAGTGTGCTTTCTGTATTGTATGAACTGAAAAAGCGGAAAGCAAAGAACAATAAAAAGGCCGATAACTGAACGACCATGAATCAAACTCTGAAAACCGTACGGACAAACAGCCTGCAGGCTTGGTTCCTGGCTGCAAGGCCTAAGACACTGACGGGAGCAGCAGCACCTGTGATGATAGCGCTGAGTGCCGCATGGAGCGATCTGAAAATCATGGGCCAAAGCTCGAGCGAACCACACCCTACGTTTTGCTGGACGCCAGCGCTGCTATGCCTGCTCTTTGCCCTGCTGATGCAGGTCGATGCCAACTTCGTCAACGACTATTTCGACTTCCGCAAAGGGCGCGATGACCGCGAGACACGCCTCGGGCCGCCACGCGCCTGCAGCGAAGGCTGGATCACGCTGAAAGCAATGAAATGGGGCATAGCGATCACCACCTTCCTGGCCTGCCTCGCGGGGCTGCCTCTGGTGCTGTGGGGCGGCTGGTGGCTGGTGGCTATCGGTGTGGCGTGCGTAGTCTTTTGTTTCCTCTATACCACGTTGTTGGCCGGTCTCGGATTGGGCGATGTGCTGGTGCTTGTGTTCTTCGGTCTCGTACCCGTCTGCGCCACGTATTTCATTCAGGCGGGCGAGGTCACACTGCCCGTCCTCCTGCTCTCCATCGGCATGGGACTGGCCACCGACTGCCTTCTCGTCGTCAATAACTACCGCGACCGCGAGCAGGACCTCACCGCAGGCAAGCGCACCATCGTCGTGCTGCTTGGAGGCCGCTTTGCCGAGTATTTGTACCTCGCCCTCGGCATCGTTGCCGTCCTGCTACCCTTGCTCCCCGCCTTTTATTCAACCTTGAATGCTAATCCTAATTTTTCGCCCTTTACTCCCCTTCCTCTTCTATACCTCATTCCCCATATTCTCACCTGGCTGCGCATGAAGCGCCTGCACAGCGGCCGCCCTCTAAACGCCGTCCTCGGTCAGACTGCCGCCAACATCTTCCTCTACGCCATCCTGGAATCCCTGTCCCTGCTGGTTGCATAGGCATTAACTCCCGCCCGTCCCGTCTACTGTTTCCCGTCCGTTCCGTTTCCGACTCCTGTCCATCCGCTTATAGTGCCTTTTCGTCCCGTCTACTGTTTCCCGTCAGTCCCGTTTCCGACTCCTGCCCATCCGCTTATAGTGCCTTTTCGTCCCGTCCTTTCTGCGGAAATTATATTTCCGCATCTCCTCATCCCCTCCTCCCCTACTCCCCCCCTCCATCATGCCCATCACTCACTCCCCCACCCCCTCTACCCTCCCTACAAAGCCCTTCACCTGGCTGCAGCCGGGCACGTGGCGGAACCCATGCATCGTGCATGTGACCATGGTCGCCAACGGCCGCCGTGCCCTCTTCGGCACCCTTACCCACAATGGCACTAACGCTGAGGTGGAAAAGACGTCTATCGGATGGGCACTCATCCATCAGCAACAGCGGATGTTGCAGTTCTGCCCAGAGATAAAGATCCTCGCTGACAAGGTGATGCCAGACCACCATCACATCGTGCTCCACGTGACGCGCACGATGCCACGAAGCATCAAGGAGGTGCTGCGCGGGTATATGCAGGGATGCAAGGCAGAAGCACGCACGCTGGGTTTCACCGAAACGCTGTATGACGGCCCTCCGTATTACAGAGTGCTCACCCACAAAGGGCAACTCCATGCCATGATTGAATATGTGAAGGCCAACGCAGAGCGAGCCTGGCAGCGCAAGCTACACCAGACCTCTTCCGACTGCATCGGCAGACTGAGGTCCTGGCACTGGAGTTTACGTCGTTGGGCAACCATTTCCTGCTGGATTGGCCCGACCGGCAGCTTGTGGAGATATCGCGCAGTGCCAGTGAAGACCAGGTGCAGAGCCGCTTGAAAGAGGTGTTGGCAGCAGCGAGTAATGGTGCTATCACCTACACCGCAGCCATCAGCCAAGGCGAGCGGCTCATTGCACGCACAGTCAGGGAGAAGGGCTTTCCGCTGGTCGTGCTGCTGAACGATGGCTTCCCGGCCGCTGGCTCGGACCAGGAGCGCTACTACAAGCCTGGTGGGGTGTATTTTGAAGCCTGCTCCAAGGGGCGGTTGTTGTTGATGGAACCGCACGAGGGGGCATTCACTATGCCTGCCGTTCAGGCGGCAGTAGAGGAGACGCTGCGGCGAAAGGCCGAGGCCAAGCATCTCAGCTATGCGCCTATTCCTGTGTCATCG
Organism: Bacteroidaceae bacterium; assembly: GCA_017429945.1. Taxonomy (GTDB): domain Bacteria; phylum Bacteroidota; class Bacteroidia; order Bacteroidales; family Bacteroidaceae; genus Physcousia. The sequence continues at coordinate 19,257 of JAFRNY010000090.1, read as the reverse complement.
CTAAGGTATCGCTTTGTGGCGCTGAATGAGATGGGGAGAATGCTGGTGGATCGCGGATAAAATCCGCGAAGAAAAGACGGGACGGAAAAGTGAAAACAGCGGGAATAAACGGCGGGAATAGCGGGCATAAATGGCGAGAGGGGCAGGCATAAACGGAGGGAGGGGCAGGCGGCATAAAATGGCGGAAGGGGTGGAAAACAATGGTTGACGGGCAATTGCAATGGTGATTGTCAAGCCTATCAGGCGCTTGTCAGGCAGATGTCAGACAAATGTCAGCGTGGAGATTTGGAGCGAGTGGCGATTAGTGCGTACTTTTGCCGCAAAAAAACAAAGGACGCACAATGAAAAGACTGATTCTATCGACATTCGTAGCCTTCTGCTCTGCGGCAGCGATGGCTCAGGAGCCCAGCACAACGATGAGCGAAGTGACCGTCAAGGCAGCACGCACGGTGCAGAAAGCTGATGGGATGTGGGTCTATCCCACAAGGCAACAACTGGAAAACTCTACTGATGGCTATTCGCTGCTGGCGAAGCTGGCGCTGCCGCGCATCCGCGTGGACGAGGCGCTGAGCAGCATCACGGCACTGACCAACCTCGGCAGCGTGCAAGTGCGCATCAACGACGTCGTGGCCACACGCGAAGACCTGCTGGCGCTGGATATGCGTGGCGTACAGCGCGTGGAGTATATCGACAACCCTGGACTGCGCTACGGCGAGGGCATCGCTTACGTCATTAATATCAAGGTGCGCAAGCCCGACAGCGGCTATGTCGTCGGCACGGCACTGACGAACGCGCTGACCACAGCTATCGGCGATGAGACGGTGTACGCTCGCGTGAACCGTGGTCGCAGCGAGTTAGCATTGACTTACGGTCTTGACTACCACCGCTTCACGGCCGAGGAATACGACGAACACGCCACCTACCAGCTGGAGTCGGGCGCTACCGAACAAATCCACCGCCGCCTGACGGACGGGCGCAGCAGCAGCCTCGGCAACACGGGACAGCTCACCTACAGCCTCTGCGACAGCAACTTCGTCGTGCAGGCGCGCCTCGCTCTCAACAGCCATCTTCGTCCCTCACACTCCAAACGCACGATGGCGGTAGATGACGAGGTGTTCACCAATCACACGTCCTCCAGCTCTTCCTCACCCTCGATGGACCTCTACTACCATCAGGACTTCAGCCGCCACCAGTCGCTGACAGCCAACCTCGTTGGCACATACATCAAGTCGTCGGGAGACATAGAGAACAACGAAGGCGCACGCTATGCCTACAGCACCCAGGGGCAGACACGCTCGCTCTGGAGCGAAGCCATCTACGAGAACCGCCTGCGGCCCTTCACGCTCTCAGCGGGCATTCAATTCAACGCTAGCCACAACCATAATACCTACACCGGTGACGCCCAAGCTACCAACGACCTCCACACCGCGGGCAGCTACCTCTTCGGACAGCTGCAGGGACAGCTACGCAAGCTGACCTATATGGCAGGCCTCGGCGTCAGCCAGCGGCACTACAGCCAAGGCAGCACTCGTCATGATTTCTGGCTCTTTCGTCCTAAGTTCAACGTCGGCTATGCGCTCACCGACCGTCTGCGCCTGCGCTACGGCTTCGAGGTCGCTCAGCACGTCTCGCAGATAGCCCTCGTCAGCAACGTCAGCATCAAGACGAACCGCATGGAGACGCTCGTGGGTAACCCCGACCTACACCCTAACCGCGTCACCAGCCACGACCTGCATCTCACCTACACCACGCCTCGCCTGACCGCCGACCTGCAAGGCTATGCCCGCCTCCACGCCAACTGCAATCTGGAAAAATACACGCGCGTGGGCGATCATTTCTTTCAGTCGCAGTCTAACGCGGACAACCGCTGCAACCTCTTCTACGTACAGAGCTACAACCAGTGGCAGGTCATCCCCGAGCGGCTCTCCATAGCAATCTACGGCGGCCTCTACCGCTTCTACAACCGTGGCGAGGACTACGCACACACCTACTCCGCCTTCAATGGCGGTGCCAGCGTGCAGGCTTATTTAGGCCGATGGACATTGAGCGGCTATGCAGACAACGGATGGCATTTCATGGAGGGCGAGCACCGCGGCTACGGAGCACCAGCCTGGTACCTTACAGCGTCCTACCGCATCAGCCGCGTCGTCACCTGCTCAGTCTTCGCCCAACACCTCTTCGCCCGCCGCCCCGTCACCAACAAGACCGAGATCCTCAGCCGCTACATCCATAAGGAAATCACACAACGACAGCGCGACTATGGCAATATGATCAACCTGAAAATCGCCATCCGTCTGGACCACGGTCGCCGCTACCGCGACATCGAACGTACAATGAATCACACCGACACAGAAACGGGAATACTGAAGGAGAAATAGAGGAAAAGCTGCTCATAATGAAAATATTTGCAAAATAATTTGGTTTATATTATAAACTTAATTACCTTTGCACCGTCGTTCGAACACAAACCGTCCTCATCACCCTTTCTGCAGGAGGGCGATGAGGACAAAAGCAACAAGAGTTTTAAACCCAATCTCCCAACAAACAACGACAAAGACATGGAAACAATCGAGAACAACGAACTCACTGCAGAACGCAGCTTGGAAATCATCACTGAGCAGATAGAACAGAGCCGCAAGACGGCATCGAAGACGACAGGACAGGCGCTCTACGTAGCGGGCCTCAGCATGATGGCGATGTCCATCATCATCGCCATCACCAATTACCTTACAAAATCTTCACTCGGCCACCTGCTATGGTTTGTGCTTCCGCTCGTCATCATTTGGGCGCAGAAGAAGAATAAGGAACGCGAGCACGTGCCCGTGAGCCTCATCGGCTCATTAGTGGGCAAGACGTGGTGGACCTTTGCCGCCTTCACCCTCGTCTTCTTCCTCGTCAGCCTCATCTGGAACGCAGTGGCTACAAGACTTTACGAACCAGAGGTCTATCTACATTTGTATATCAAAGTAACGCCCATCATCGTGCCGCTCATGGGCATGACAGTGACCATCACCGGACACATCCTTCGCAGCCGCTGGCTGGTGGTCTTCGGCATCATAGCAGGAATAGGGACGTTCCTTTGGGAGTGGTTAGGCATAGGCAGCGTCTTACTCTTCCGTCTGGCAGGCACAACGCCTTCAGAGGCAGGCCTATTCCATCCTATTCTGCCGTGCCTCACATTCCTGCTGTTTGCCTTATTTGGCCTTGCCCTCCCCGGCTATTTGCTTAAACGTCAGAGCCTATGAACTTCAAACCATTAGACCCGCTGCTCCACTCCGAGCTGCGATTGGCAGTGATGTCGCTGCTCATTGCCTCGGAGGAAGCAGAGTTCTCATATATCAAGGAGCAGACAGGCGCCACGGCAGGCAACCTGAGCGTGCAGATCGACAAGCTCTCTACAGCCGGCTATATCCAGGTGGAGAAGACTTTCAAGGGCAAGAAGCCCTGCACCATCTGCCGCATCACCGCCGAGGGCCACACCGCCTTCGAGAACTACGTGAAAGCGCTGCGCACCTACCTGCGAGTGAAATAACACTTAAGAGCAACTGTTCATCGTCAGCCCTATTGCCTTGTCAGAGCGAGGCAATGGGGCTTTGCTGCTGTTATCGCTCTTCCAACTCTTTAATGAAAGCCTCGACATCCCTGTGTTCACGCGGCCGATAATTATTCTCGCGTATCAAGCGTAGATATTCGTCTCGCGTGCCATCGGCAGCGGCAGCCTCTGGCGAGCGCATAACATGCAGGAACATAGGCTGCAAGCGCACACGGTCGAGGCGCGCCACAAGTGCTGAATCGCCCGCCACAAGCTTACGCGCATCGTCGAGCAGACGGCGCGCGGCTGCCGTGAAATCATCGTTGTAGAGCTCGTGGTTGTGGCGGATGAAAATCCCGAGCACGGTCTGTGGCGTGACGAGGTCGCGGCACATCTGAATATACTTGAGCACGGCATCGGCAGCTGCTCCGTAGTAAGCCCTCACGAACTCCTCGATCAGGGGCTGCACGGGCTGGTCGGGGTTCCACAGCAAGCGCGCCAGCAGCCATGCCTTGAGCTCGGCAAACTCTCCTCCGTGCGACTGATACTGCGCCTCCTCCTGAATGCCTATGGCGTTGTGCTCCCTGAAGATCTGAATATTACGTGCCAACACCTGCAGGTTGGGGAATGGAGCGTGGTACTGCGCGAAATCAACCACGTAGTCCCAGATATAAAGCCGCGGCGCCAGCTTCTGCCAGGCACGCAGGTCGTCCATGAAGGCCTTATTGTGCTCACACTCGTCGAGGGCATGGGCGAAGCAACATTCTATGCTGCAGAGACGAATGACTACGTTGTCGGCCGGCGCTATGCCCACGGGGGCCTTACGCGTGTACTGATAAGCAAAGGTGCCGACGTATTTGTCGGGATAGACCGCCTTGACCGCTGCCGCCACCTGATTCACGAACCATAGCACGACGCCCGACTGGGCCTGATAGCGCTCGGCCAGAGCCGTGCATTGCTCACACTGGCAGTAGAGCTTGTTGTCGTTCTGCGACATGCTGTAAACCCAATAGTCGGGATAGGTGCTGATGGCCTTGAGCATCTGCTCGGTGCAGATACGCAGCACGTCGGGGTTCGTGAGGCAGAGCTGCCCGTCGGCTATGCGCTTGCCGTCGCGCAGGGCAAAGTACTCGGGATGGCTCTCGAAATAATCCTCAGGATGAACAAACTGCCCACAGGTGTGTGCGTTCCAGTAGGCTCCGATGTCGCCGTAGGCCGTGTGGCGCGCGCCCCATAGCGTGTTATTCTTGTTGTGGCCGCACCAGGCATCGTCCATAGTGCCGAAGTACTGCGCAAAGCGGTAGCGGATGGCAGGCGACTCGTGCACGTGCAGGTCGGTGAGCCTATAAGTCGAACGCTTTGGCACCACGGTGCAGTCTGCAGTGTACCAGCGCACACCCAGCTCACGCTCGAGGAAGGTGAAGACGCCGTACATAGTGCCGCGCTGCCGGCCTCCGTAGATATAGAGGTTGTCGTAGTGCGTCTCATAGGTGAACGACTCATCGTCCCTCGCAGGCACAGCGGCCCCAGTAGCGGCTTTCACGCGGCTGTCGAAGCCTATATAGATAACGTGTTGCAGGTGTGCTTTGACGGCCTCCACCACAGGCAGTTCTGCCCCACTGATCTGCCGCAGGTAAGCCTGCAGCTCGCGTGCCGCCGTCTGTTCAGACTCCGAGGCCCCGGCCGCCAGCACAATCTGGTAATCACTCTTGCCGCCACCGAAGAGTTTCGGAGCAGCAGCAACGGTCGTCTGCACGAACAAAACTACGAGCAGAAGCCAACTCCTTTTTGCTAAGGCTAAAGAATGTTTCATGCTATTAAGTTATTTGTCGGCACAAAGATACATTATTAAATGAAAAGTGAAAAATGAAAAGTGAAAAATGAGGAGTGAAAATTGAGAAGTAAAAAATATTCGTCATTTGACATTTGGCATTTGTCATTTCTTCGTACCTTTGCAGGAGAATACATCGAGAAACACTAACTCTATATCGCAAATAAATACTTATGGACAGTATTATGTTCGGAGGCCTGAGCCTCTACGCCTGGATAACTATTGCCACAGTCTTGGCAATGTTCTCCACACTTTTATTCACAAAACTGCGCACCGACATCGTCTTCCTGGCTGTCATCGGCACACTCTTCGTCACGGGAGTGCTCGATGCCAGAGAAGCGTTCTCGGGATTTAGCTCCACATCGGTGATTGTGGTCGGCGTGTTGTTTGTCGTAGTGGCAGGCCTCACCCACACCGGCGTGCTCCAGTGGATCGTAAAGCGGCTGCTAGGCCAACCAAGCAGCTATTCCAAGGCCATCGTGCGCCTGATGCTGCCCGTGGCAGCGCTGAGCTCGTTCCTCAGCAACACCACCGTAGTGGCTATGTTCGTCGGCATCGTAAAGATGTGGTCGAAGAAGTTGGGCATATCGCCATCAAAACTACTCATTCCGCTCAGCTACGCAGCAGGCATGGGAGGCGTCTGCACGCTCATCGGAACGCCGCCAAACCTCATCATCTCCGGACTCTACGAGAACAACACGGGCAATGCCATGAACGTGCTGGCCACTACCCTACCGGGCCTCTTCTGCCTGGCTGTAGGCATTCTCTCGATCATCGCCCTGCATCGCCTGCTGCCCGACCGCAAGGCTCCCGAATCGGCCTTCAAATCTACTTCAGAATACACCCTTGAACTGCTCGTTCCGGCCGATAATCCCCACATCGGACAGACCGTGGCCGAGGCCGGACTGAAGACGGTGCGCGGAGGCAGCCTGATAGAAATCGCGCATTTCGATGATATCTCCACGCCTGCATTCGACGACGAACCTATCATGGGAGGCGACCGCCTCATCTTCGCCGGACAGATCGACGAGCTGCTCGACCTGCGCAAAGCCTATGGCTTCGTCAATGCAGACCACCCCGTTTTCTCCACCAGCGAGCTCGACCAGAACCAACAACTGCGCACGGCTTACGTCACCTTCGGCAGCAGCCTCATAGGCACCAGCATAGGCGATACCACCTTCGAGCGCGACAACGATATGATTCTCGTGGCCGTGGCACGCCGTGGCGAGCGCATAAGCCAGTCGCCGCATCAGGTGGTGCTCCAGGCCGGCGACACTCTCCTACTCGAATGTCCGCGCCGAGGAGCAGCGAGCGCCGAGACGCTCTCATCGCAGCTGCAGTTCTTCGACTCGCCACAACTGCCCAACATCAGCAGCAAGACGCTCATTTCCACCGCAATAATGATTGCCATGGTCGTCCTCTCTGCAGTAGACATACTGCCCTTGCTGCAGAGCGCGTTCCTCGCAGCGGCTGCCATGCTCATCTGCCGCTGCTGCAACGCCGACCAGGCCATGAAGGCCATCAACTGGGAGATTCTCATGATCTTTGCAGGCTCAATTGCGCTGGGCCTTGCCATCCAGAAGACGGGTATTGCCGAACAAATGGCATCGGGCATCCTCAACACCTGTGGCACAAACCCGATCATCGTCATGGCTTCAATCTGTCTCGTGGCTAATATCACAACGGAGTTCATCTCGAACACCGCTGCCGGAGCCATGTTCTTCCCCATTATGTACGAGGCTGCCACCAGACTGGGCTACGAACCCTTCCCGTTCATGATAGCGCTTATGATCAGCGTCAGCAGCTGTTTTGCCACGCCCATCGGCTCGCCAACGCACATGCTGGTCTATGGACCTGGCGGCTACCGCTTCAGCGACTTCATTCGCATAGGCCTGCTCATGGATCTGATTATTCTCACGTCCAACATCCTTATTGTCAATATCCTTTACCCGCTCACGCCTTTACATTAAGGATACAGCATCACGGATAAACCGGTACAGCAACGCGAGTAAAATAAAATCCCGCCGAGAGACTCATGCTTCTCGGCGGGATTATTGTTTTCAAAAGTTATTTCAGATAAGTAAGATTTCCAGGTTGAGGCGCTTTGAAAGGATTATCGCCTTATCGGATTCATGAAATCACGATGTGATTTGTTCACGTCACGTTGTGACGTGATGATATCACAACGTGACGTGATCATATCACATTGTGACGTGAATAAGTTAACGAGCCCTTCAGGATTATGCCTGCAGGCTATTGCAACAATAGATACAGGCTAATTGGCACATCTCATTCGTCAAGCCCCTCTCTAACTCCCCCCGTGGGGGGGGAGGACTGCGTTTCCGCTTGAGAGGTTTCCAGAGAATATGGAGCTCTCCCCCCCACGGGGGGAGCGGGGAGAGGGGCTTTGCCTCATTCCAACTTCATGGCCTTCAGGAATTGCTGTTGCTCGGCTGTTGGAGCGTCCACACGCTGGATGCTCCATGTGGCGGTGTCCACGCGGAGACCGGCATCGTTGAGATAGTCGGAGTAGGGGATGTCGTCGGTGGTGTCCACGAGGTGACGGACGTCCGTGAGCGGCTGGCCGGCCACTTCGGCGCAGGCATCCCAGAACTCTTCTTCGGTGAAGCCGCGCTGCAGCTCGTGGTAGTAGCGCTGATAGAGCAGGCGCATCACGTCGTCGAGCGACTTCTGCTGCTGCGTCTTACGGCGGATGTCGATGTCCATGAGCAGACCTATGACGGGACCTTTGAAATAGTAGTTGATACGTACGTCGCGTGCGTTGTCGTCGGGGTTCATGAAGTTAAGCCAGATGTCGTAGCTGCTCTGCCGCAGGCTCTGATGACGCTGGCCTTCGTGGGGCGCATAGAGGCTAAAATAGGTTGATAGCAGCTCCAGCGCTTCGTCGGGCGTAGCGATGCCCGCGTTGCGCAGGAGACGAAACTCATAGTAGCACGTCAGGCCCTCGCTGACCCATAGCATCGGGGTGATGGCTTCGTGGTCATAATCCAGCGGCCACAGCTCGGCAGGCCTGATGCATTTGACGTTGTAGAGATGGAAATACTCATGAGCCACGAAAGCCAGGAACTTCACCTCCTCGCGGCGCGTGGCAAAGCGGTAGGTGCCGTCGGTGTAGCAAGCCTGCGAATTTAAGTGCTCCAGTCCGCCGCCGCCCTGTCCCATGTGGATGAGGCAGTAGTTGTCGTAGGGCACGTCGCCCATCATCTGCGTGGCAGCCGTGACGATGCGCTTGAAATTGTCTTCGAGGTGCATCTCCTCAGCTCCGTCGGGCGTCTCGAGGGCAAACTCATAGTCGTGGCCCTCGTGCGTGAATCTCTTTGTATAGAAATTGCCCAGCAAGAGAGGCGAATCATAGAGCACATCGAAATTCTGTGGTGTGAAGGCACAACGGTCATCGTCGTGAGGCTTCATGCCCGTGGCAATATGCGCCCATCCGTCGGGCATCTGGAAGCGTACGGTCACGGCATGATCCTGCTGGCCGTCCACGTACATGAAGACTCCGTTAGGCGCCACGAAAGCGATGTCACTTTCCACGCGGCTGGAGGCCACGTCGCGCTGGTTGGCATAGATGCGATAGGAGACTTCAGCACGGCCGTCCTCGGGCAGCGCCACGCGCCAGCGGTTCAGCCCCTCCTTGCGCCATTCGAGCTTTTGACCTTGGGCGTCCTGAGCACTGAAGTCCGTCAGGTGCTTGGCAAAGTCGAGCATCTCGTAGTAGCCGGGCGCCCAGCGGGGCATGGTCAGCACCACGTCGGTGGGGTGGGGGAGGGTGCTGTCAGAGCTATAGGCAAGGTGAACATTCAGATAGTGCCCTGCCGTGTCGGGAGTCACGGTGTACGTCAGCTGATAGTCGGCCTGTCGATGGTTGCAGGCCGCCGTGAACAAAAGCATGAGCACGGCAAAGAGAATGGAGATTCTGGATCGGGCTGTCATTGTCAACGCTGGTAAATATGATTTTTTTCTACAACGAATTATACGAATTATACGAATTTTTTTGTCCCTCTGAGGTCTTGCAGAGAATTCGTATAATTCGAATAATTCGTTGTTATATGAACTAATTGTGTGCATCTACTTAAAGATGGAATAGCCTGTCACTTGAGCACGTATTGCAGGAAGTCGCCGATGCGGTCGAGCCAAGTGTAGCTGCCAGTGCCTGGCGAGGCTGTTCGCTGGAAACAATGGTTGCGCAGGGCCAGCGTGTGGAGCTCGCTCTGTATGCCCATGGCGCGCATCTTCTCCCACGTCTTCACGCTGCTCATGGCTGCATAGCCGTCGGCGTCGCCGTGGACGAAGAGCATGGGCGCTGTCTTTAGGTCGAAGCTGAACTCGGGCACCAGCACGGCCGAGTCGTCGTTGCCGCCGCCTTTGTTATGTCCGTCGGCACCGTCGGTCAAGGCATAAGCGGGATAGATGCCAATGCCCCATTGCACGTTGCACGGCAGCTTGTCGAGGTCGTCGATGGGCCAGTAGGCGCGGTGCTGCGATGATGTCACGCCCATAAGCGTCAGGTGGCCTCCGGCCGAGCTGCCCATGATGCCTATCTGATTGGGGTCGAGGCCATAGCTCTCGGCCTTGCTGCGCACGATGCGTATGGCGCGCTGCAGGTCCTGCCAGGCTGTAGTGTGCTTGGATAGTCCCTTGGGGCGCGGTGTGCGATACTTCATCGTGACGACCGTCATGCCGCGCTCGTTCAGGTAGCGGCGCGCAGGCGCCACCTCGAAACCGTCGGGGTCGTTGCCCTCGTAGCTGCCTCCGGAATAGATAATCTGTATGGCCTTCGTCTTCAGTTCCTTGGGGAAGTGCCATTCCAAATAGGGCTTGCACTGGTGGTCCTGTGCGTCGGGCATACGGCCTTCGGGCCACACATCCTCAGTCAGCTTCTCGCGGCGCGCATCGTCGCTGGCATAGCGGTCCAGCAGCGCCACCTCAGCCTCAGGCTTACCAAGGAAGCCCATCTGGCGCATGAACTCCACCGTTCGTTCCAATCCGAAGGCCCCATGGCCCTTGCCTGGATAGAGGTGAAGCTCAGCGGGTATCTTGCGCTTGCGCAGCTCGCGATAGATGAGCGTTGAGCCATTGGGCGTGTATTCGTCGTTGCCTCCGTGCTGCAGGCTGATGGGGCAGGTCTTGGCGTCGAACTTGAAGACAGAGGAGAGTCGGACGTCCGTGCCGTAGCCTTGACGCGTGGCCGGCGTGCCCTTCTCGCCGTCGGTGGTGACGTAGGCCGGGGCATTGAGCAGCGCCCAGTTGATGTGGCAGGCCACGGTGTCGAGCTTGTCGATGGGCGCGTAGGCAGGTGTCTGCGAGCTGGTGGCGAGGAGCAATCCCAGGTGCGAGCCGGCCGACATGCCTATCACTCCTATCCGCTCGGGATCGAAACCACGCTTGCGGGCCTCGCTGCGCACGAGGCGCACAGCGCGCTGGCCATCCTCCCACGCCGTCTGATATACGGGCAATCCCGTAGGCCGCGGCGTGCGATATACGAAGTTTACGCACTGGAAGCCCAGCTGCGTGAAGCGCTCGCGCCACTTCTTGATGAGCCCCACGTCGCAGCAGTTGTTGTAGGCGCCACCGGAGATGAGAATCATGCAACCGCCGTTCCTCACATCGGCCGCCGGCGCATCGAACCACTCGAGATAGGCCACGCGGTGCTTGTCGGCCTTGAACTTAGGCGCACCGGCCTCATCGGTCATGGCGGCAATCTGATGAGCCTGAGCGTCGGGCATCTTGCCCTTAGGCCAAATCATCTCGCGCTCAAAGGCGAGGACATTAAGCGTGAAGCTGACGCTGATCAGCACTGCGAGCAGTCGCGCAAAGCGACCCGCAGCGGTGGAGTAGGGGAGTGGTTTCGTTCTCATTGTTGTATTTGTTATGTTTTATTGCTGTCGCTGTTTCAGACGCATAAGGTGTTACGGTAGGTTACGCTGCAAAAATAGTCATTGAGTTGCTTAGTCGCCTACGTACTTGCCGATGAAGAATATGGCGCCTGTGGACTGCTCGCTGATGACGTAGAGGAAGGGGCGGGTGGCGTGGAAAGTGACGTGCTGCGGCTCCATGGGCACAGATGTAGCGATATCACCTATCACGGTGACGGCAGCAGCCTCGGTGCCTTCCTCGTCGAGCTTGATGCGAGCCACTTGCTTCATCATGTCTATGTAGGTTGGCACGTTGCAGAAATTAGGGAACTCAGCTTCAAACGGGGTGAAAGCCTTGGGCATACCGAGACTGGCCATGATCTCGTTCAAGTCCAAATCCGTCTTCGACTCGAATCGCGGCAACTTGACATCGACGATGGCGCAGCCCATATACCGATACTGCTGCCAGCTCTCAGCGTTGAGTGAGAGCAGCAGTTCGTCCACGGTCGTTCCTTCGCGTGGCAGGAGGATGGTCATTGCGTAAGCGCCATTGCCATAGGGCAGACGCAACGCCTGGCAGAGCTCGTTCTCGGTGTAGTTGAACTCATGCTCCTGATGCATCATTGGAATCTTCTGCTCTCTGCCCTCGAAAGCCTCGTTGCGAGTCTGGCTCTTGCTGAATTTCTCCTTCCATGCGCCTTTGAAGTAGATGGCGTTGAGTAGGTAGCTCACAGCATCGGGGTTGAACGTGTCTTCCGACAGCACCTTATCAATCATTCCATCAGTGTGGTCGCTGGCCCACCGGTTGATGACGCTGCAGGTCTTGCCGTCGTGGAAGTTGCGCGTCTCAGGTTTTGCATCGTAGAACTCGTTTGCTTTGGCAACGAAATCGGGGAGTAGCCTGTAGCCTTCGTTCACGTAGATGTTGTTGGCAATCATCACCTTCGTCAGTTTGTCCAGGGTGGGCGCCTCGGTGAGCATCTTTTGGCAGAAGGCATTGATGCCATCGGCTCCCGTGTCGCCGAAGCCGAGCACCTCATTTATCTGCTGCTGCGTCTCGCCTGCGGCACCGTTGTTGAGCATCCCGAGGGCGTAGGTGATGCTGAGCGGTGAGAGGATAGCACTCTTCTGAGCGGATAAGCCCGATGCACCATCGACAGGAAGCGTAGCACGACGGAAGAGGTTGAAGGCGAAGTCGTTGGAGGCCGTCACCAACTCCTGCTGGGCTCGCGTCAGCGTTATGGGTTTAAACGTGTTGTCTTTGGGCATCTCAATGCCATGGTCGTCGTCAGAGCATCCTGCCAACGGCGCAGCTGTCAGCGCCACGGCGAGCGCTGCCAACATAATCATTCTTTTTCTCATTGTGCGATTGTTTAAATTGTGTTGCAAAATTAATCCTTTCTACAAATATATACACCCTTCTACGGAAGAATATTACACAAAGCCGCGAAATTCTTTATGAAAAATGAAAAAAAGTTCAATATTTAGCTATCTTTGCAATCGCAATCGACCTTTAAACGCCAAACAATATGAAACTTCGTCATCTTATCCTCCTCATCGCCGCCTGCATGGCTTTAGCTCCTTGCATGGCACAGACAACACGCTGCCAGACCATTGCCCATCGCGGCGAATGGCGCTCTGAAGGTTCGGCCCAGAACTCGCGCACATCACTGCAGCGCGCCATGGACCTCGGTATCTTCGGTTCGGAGATCGACATCTGGCTGACGCGCGACGACCACATCATGGTCAACCACGACGACAAGTACCAAGGCGTCTCGCTCCAGGACGCGTCCTTTGCCCAGTGCAAGCGACTGCGCCTCGGCAACGGCGAGCGGATGCCCCAACTGAAGCACCTGCTACGCATCTTGAAGCGCAGCAAGAGCCCCACGCGCCTCATCGTAGAGGTTAAGCCCCACCGCGACCCCATGCGCAGCCGCCGCTGTGCCGCCATGGCCGTCAACGAGATTCGCCGCCGAGGGCTCGAAGACCGCGTGATGTATATCTCCTTCTCAATCGAAGCCTGCCTGACGATTCATGCCATGGCACCCGAGGCCGATGTAGCATATCTCGAAGGCGACCGCACGCCTACCAGCCTCAACCACATGGGCATCAATGGCATCGACTACCACTTCTCGAAGTTCCAGGCGCACCCCGAATGGGTCGGCGAAGCGCATCGGCTGGGAATGAACGTGAACACCTGGACCGTTGACAAGCCCGAGGACATACGCGCCATGAAGGCCCTCGGCGTTGACTATATCACTACCAACGAGCCCGCCCGCTGCGAAGAGCTAATCAGATAAAACATTAATCACTATGCAAATAGGAGACCGCGCGCCCGAGATCTTGGGCATAGACGAGGACGGACAGGAGATCCGACTCAGTCAGTTCAGTGGACAGAAACTCGTGCTTTACTTCTACCCGAAGGACAACACCAGCGGCTGCACAGCTGAGGCCTGCAGCCTGCGCGACAACTACAGCGAGCTACGCCGCAGGGGCTACGCCGTCGTAGGCGTAAGCGTAGATAGCGCTGCCAGCCACCAGAAGTTCAAGGAGAAGCACGAACTGCCCTTCCCCCTCATCGCCGATACCGAGCACTCGCTGGTCGAGCAGATGGGCGTATGGGCCGAGAAGTCGATGTACGGCCGCAAATACTTCGGCACCGTGCGCACCACCTTCATCATCGATGAGAACGGCATCATCGAGGACATCATCGCAGGCAAGCAGATTAAGACAAAGACCCACGGCGAACAGCTGCTGGCACGCTAAACTCAGAGCTTTCGGAGCTCCGAAATTCGGAGTATTCGGAGTAATCTGATTAATCCGAGTAATCCGATTATTCCGATTATTCCGAGTATTCCGAGTATTCCGAGTATTCCGATCCCTTACAGCTTAATCCTGCGCCACAGCCATCGAGGCACCAGGCGCCAACCTGCCGTAAGCAAGCGGTAGCGCCAGTCGATGATGCGTACGTGGCGACGCTTGTAGATAGAACGGACGATGTCGCGCGCCACGTCGGCGGGCCGCATCATCATAGGATATGTGAAAGCGGCCTCTTTCGAAGGGTCGGAGGGGCGCAGCAGGGCGGTATCTACAAAACCAGGACGGATATCGAGGATGTGAATGGGCAGGCCACGCTGGCATGCCTGCTGCTCCAATGCTTCGAGGTAGGCGGCCTGCAGCGCTTTCGTGGCAGAGTAGGCCGGAGCAGGTCCAAGGCCCTTGGTGCCCGCAATGGAGGTGATGGCAGCTATAACCCCCTCCCGTCCCACCCGAGGGGTGGCGCCCTTTTCCGCTTGTTCGCAACTGTTCGCCCCCTCTCGTGGGGGACGGGAGGAGGCTGCAAAATAACGATAGGCAGCCCCCACCATACGCATGAATCCCTTGGCGTTAGTCTCCGCTGTGCGCAGTTCTATGTCGGCATTGAGCTCGCGGTTCTGGAAACCTATGCCCGAGGCGTGAAAGTAGAGGTCGATGCCGCCGAGGCGGTCGATGAGCGCAAGCAGGCGCTGGTCGGCGTCATCGCTCGTGACGTCGATAGCCATGATCTCCACGCGCTCAGGAGCCTGCGCTTGCAGCTCCCTCAGCTTCTCCTCCCTGCGGGCGGCCACGCCCAGGCGCCAGCCGTCGGCCAGCAGGAGTTTGGCCACCTCCTGCCCGATGCCCGAACTGGCACCTACGATGATTGCTTTCTTTTCCATATCTTGAATACAAATTATTGCTATTTACCGGCTTATGCGGAAAGCGGTGAGGCGCGTGTGGCTCCAGGTGGTGCGGAAGGCAAACCAACCGCGGAGTAGGGGAGTGGGGTCGCGATAGTCCACGAGGAGTTCGTCGTCGATGAAATAACGTGTGCGGCCGGCAGCATCAACCTCTATGCGAACGCTATACCAATGGTTGGGGCGAAGCAGATGAGCCTCATCAGTATATTCCTTGATTATAGCCGAACGGCGGCTCGCATCGCTCACGGCGAGGCTGTCGCCAACGTAGCGCCGGAAGCGCGTAGTAGTGTTCGAATTGCCGCCATAGCCAAGGTAGTAGCACTGCAGACGATAGCTCTCAACGAAACGACCTGCGCGCTGACTTATGGAGCGTAAGGGCGAGGAGACATCCCCATCGGCCGAAGGAACAGATGCCATCCAGAAACAATTCAGATCCGAGAGGCGGTCACACGGGCCGCCCTCCACTACAACGCAGGCGCGGTATTCAATCGTGCAGGGCGCTGTCAGCGGCTCATCCCACCAAAGCGAGAGGCCTTGCGGCGAGGTGATGTCCAGCGTGTCGTTCCGCAACAGCACCCGCGTCTTTGCAGACTCTGCCTCGATGCGCCACTGAGCTGCGCTCAGAGTGAAAGTTGAAAAGTGAAAAATGAAAAATAAGATAATGTAGCGCCAAGCGGCCCGAGCTGTGCTCGGAATGAAAAATGAACAGTGAACAGTGAACAATAAGAGCATGCTGCGCCAACCTGTCGCCGCGCCTATTCTCCTTTTTATATGGTAACTCTTATTCTTCATTCGTCATTTGTCATTCGTCATTCGTCATTCTCTCTTCCCCTTCGCCTTTCTCGCCATCTCAAACAATTCGAGAGGCAGATGACAGTAGCCGTCAGGATTTTTGTCGAGGTAGTCCTGATGATATTCCTCGGCAGGGTAGAAGTTGCGCAGGGGCTCCACCTCCACGACGATCGGCTCGTCGAGCAGCGCCTGCTGTTCAGTAAAAACTTTTCGTATCACCGACAGGTCGGCAGCGTCGGTGTAGTAGACACCCGTTCGGTAGCGCGTGCCTTCGTCGTGCCCCTGACGATTGAGACTCGTAGGCTCAATGGCCTTGAAAAACATATTCAGCAGGAACTCCAAATCGGCCACGCGCTCGTCGTAGCAGATGCGCACCGTCTCGGCATAACCCGTCGTATCTGTATAAACCTCTTTGTACGTCGGTGCCTCAGTGTTGCCGTTGGCAAAGCCCACCTCGGTTTCCACAACGCCCTCTATCTGCTTAAAAAAATGCTCGGTGCCCCAGAAGCAACCGCCGGCAAGATAAATCTCTTTCATCGTATATTGTCCTTTTTTCATTACTGCCCGCAAAGATAGCCATTTACCACCACACATCACTACATTTAAAAGTATTTAACTACGGAGGTACGGATTAAAGTTTAAAGCCCCGCCTCGTCATCACGACGCTTCAGGGCTGTTTGAAGAAAATCTACCTTATTATTGTCTAGCTTTATTGTTTGGTATGAAGATAAACACGTTTACCGTTCGTCCAGCTCTTGAGTCTTTTCCAATCCTTTGGCATCCACATATTGCCAATGGTGGTAATGGATACTATATGGAAACCATCGTCGTCGAGGAAAGAATGTAGTTCGTAAACCTGTTCTTTGTAACGCCGATATACTGCGCCTTCAAGCAACGTTGCCCAACTGCCTGTGTAATATTTTGTATACTTATGATAACTATAGAGCTGTTCGGGATGAGCGTTGACGTAAGCAAAAGCTATTGAATCCAAATCGTGAAGCACCTCTAATGCCAGCGCCTCCTGCTCCTTTGGGAAAACATAGTGCGTGCCCGTCGTCAAGCCAAACGGCTTATTCTCCTCACTATCTTCTACAACCCATTTGGCTTTTGTCATAATATCGCCTTCTGTATCATCATTATACCCCTCGTCGTGCCGCCAATAGATGGGGTAGCTCTTCACACCCTTCGTCTTCAAGGCACGTTTGAACAATGGCTTTATCACCTGTTGGAAAGCCTCTCCGTCAAATGGTTTCAATTCTTTCCACGAGAGCGGATTATCTTCATAATGCCAATGGCTATAACGCCCCATGCCTATTGTGCCGACAAAGTTCTTATCTAAAATGCTTTTACGGAAGGTCAAACGTCCCACTTCTCGAACATTTCTAAATGCCATAGCATTCCTGTGTTTATCTGTCTGGATAGAATCATTGTTTTCTTTCGCAAAGGCTATGGAATATTCTATCGTATCCCGGTCGCCTTTGTGAAATTCATAAAGATAACTCTCTGAAGCCTGTGAGGACAAGACAGAGAAAGCCCGGCGTATGCTGTCAAGAGCCATAAGATGCGGCCTGTTACGCTTGAACTGCAGTTCTTCAACCGCTTTACGTAATTCATCATTTGAAGCCGTAGTTGAGGATATTAAGTTATCAACGCTCAACGTAGCACTAACCTCATGGCGGATTCCTTCGCCGTAATTGCATTGACTGTAAAAGGAAAAGATTCCCAACTCCTTCAAGTAATTGTCAAGTTCCAGAAACTTAGCGTTGGGCTGCGCGCTGCACGTAAGGCAGAAAGCAGCAAGAATGGCTGTAAGAATATACTTTTTCATAGTTGTAAGGACTTTAATTATTTTCTAAAACAGGAGTTTTAATAGTCATAGCATCTATTGCACGCTGAAGTCTTTCACCTCGTTGACGGATATTATGAACGTCTTGCGCAAGCAGGTATAAGTCTTGTTCTTTGAATCCAAGTGAGGGCTGCTGGTTCTCCAAAAGCTCAATGTCTGCCTGTTCATCTATTGAAGAACCGACTGATGCCACTGCTGGCTCTGCAGCCTCACCCTGTGGCACAGGTCTGGCCTTCCCGCGAACTTTCTTTTTTTGACCAGCTGTTGAGGCTGATGCAAGCGGCTGAGTAGACTGATTCAGACGGTTGGATTCAGTGATGCAGCCGGCTGGATCAGCTGATTCCATTGGTGAGAATATAGAATCTCTCTGGTGAGATACAAAAGTCCCACTGGTGGGCCTCGGACTTTCTTCCAGACGTTGAAAGGAATGGCCTTGGAAAAGGGTTATACCGAGACCGGCAGAAAGGACGATGACGGCTGCTACGGCCCATCGCCAAAGGGAAAACTTACGGTTTACTACACGTTGGTGGCTGGCCGAAGTGAGCGAAGTGGCGGACGAACCAACGGGGCTTCGGTGTGCGAGGATTTCGTCGTAGAGAGCCTCGCCAAGGGTCAATTCTCCAAGGATAATATTCACGGCCTGCCAGTCGGCTGGCATAGGGTCGGTCGAAGCTGCCGCAAGCTCATGCAATGTAAGAGCCAGTCGGCGGTCTTCCGCGGGTGACGTCTCGGCAGCAAGGTAGCGGTCTACAAGATTTTGTATTTCATTATCTTCTTTCATAGCGAGCTGATTTATTCTTTCATATCTCATTTTTCAATCTTTCAATCGTTGTTGGAGGTCGATGAGCAGTTTCTTTCGGGCGGCTGAAATCATCGCTTTGACCGATGACTTTGGGATGGCTGTCAGGTCTGCAATCTCATCAAGAGAGAAGCCCTGCAGCTGCCGCATATCGAAGAGCTCGCGTTCTCGAGGTTTCAAGCGGGCAAGGGCAGCGGCCAGGATGGCCTGCGTGTCCTTGGCTTCGAGCAGGTCGTGAGGAGAGGGCGAGAGGCCGGCAACTTGATCCGACGGAGAACCGGCCCAATCGGGCATAGCGGCCAAAGGAGCACGGCGACGATACCAGCTCACGCAGCAGTTCTTAGCCACTCGTACAGCCAGCCCTTCGACATTACGCTCAGAATCTATACGCTCACAATAGCTCCAAAGACGCATCATTGACTCCTGCGTGACGTCCTCGGCATCGTTGGTAGAACCGAAAAAGTCAAGGGCAACGCGTAGCATAAGCGGTCGCAGGCGGCGGGCAATATGTTCAAAATCTGAGCGAGTCATACACCTATATTACGCTGCCTGCGATAAAAAGTTAAGTTGAAAACGTCGTTTTTTTACCTTATCATGTTATGTTCACCTATGAACAGCAACTCGCGCTCCAACATCTCCTGGCGCGGCATCTCTTTCATAATCTTTGCGTGAGAAAAATAAGGGAATTATTTTGTTGCAAATATACTGTAAATAATTGAAATCACTAGTGTCCACTAAAAATGTACGAGTTTAAAAATTAAATAAATTAGGTTCACTTGAACCGCTTCGGTCTTTGTCATTTTTGAATATAGTTTTGTCGAAGAGATCTCTGAGATGCGTTGTGTCAGTGAGTGACATGCTG
>JAFRNY010000089.1 GCA_017429945.1 Bacteroidaceae bacterium | reverse complement strand
TGCACATGGAAATCGTGCAGGAACGTCTCGATCGCGAGTTCAACATGGACGTCATCACCACCGTGCCTAACGTAAGCTATAAAGTCTACGACAAGCAAGGCGCCGTGACCGAAGTGCATAACCCTGCCGGCATGCCCGAGCCCACGCTCATCGACCACATCGAAGAACCTTACATCCACGCATCGGTAATCACGACGTCCAACTTCATCGGTCCGATAATGACCCTTTGCCTAGGCAAGCGCGGCGAGCTCATCAAGCAAGACTTCATCAGTGGCAACCGCGTAGAGATTCAGTTTGCCATGCCTCTGGGCGAGATAGTCATCGACTTCTACGACAAGCTAAAGAGCATCTCGAAAGGCTATGCTTCGTTCGACTACCACCAGAGTGGCTTCCGCCCGTCGAAGCTCGTGAAGCTCGACATCCTTCTTAACGGCGAGCCCGTAGATGCCCTGTCAACGCTCACCCACGTCGATAATTCCGTTGACTTCGGTCGTCGCATGTGCGAGAAACTCAAGGAACTGCTGCCACGCCAACAGTTCGACATCGCCATTCAGGCTGCCATAGGAGCCAAGATCATCGCCCGCGAGACCGTCAAGCAGGTGCGTAAAGATGTTACAGCAAAGTGCTATGGCGGCGACATAAGCCGTAAGCGCAAACTACTCGAAAAGCAGAAGCGAGGCAAGAAACGCATGAAACAGATCGGCAACGTACAGGTGCCGCAAAAGGCCTTCCTGGCTGTGCTTAAGCTTGATTGAAACATTTAAACAATCTTCTCTCTCACATCTCTCATATCTCTTACAATTATCAACAAATACTTATGGACAAACGAAGGGACATCGCACGCGAAATAGCACGACGCTATTGCACGCTGAGCCCGCAAGGCATAACCACTCTGGCTGAGATCCTGGTGCCTTTCAAAGTGGCAAAAGGCGAGAAGCTTTTGCATGAAGGTGAGGTCTGCAGCTATATGTACTTTGTAGACAAAGGAATGGTTCGCCAATTTTATTACAAGAACGGGCGTGACGTTACAGAGCACTTCTCCTACGAGGGGCGCATAGTAATATGCATCGAAAGTTTCCTCAAACAAATACCATCACTCCTAATCGTAGAGGCCCTCGAACCTTCGCGACTGTTCGGTATTCCTCACGACCGCTTCCTCGAACTCGTTGAGACAGACAAAGAGATGGAGCATCTCTATAGAAAAATCCTGGAGCACGCTCTCATCTCGTCGCAGGAGCATGCCGACAGCCAACGCTTCGAGAACGCCACGGAACGCTACGTGCGCTTGCTGAAGACTAAGCCTGAGATCGTGCTGCGCGCCCCGATGGTGCATGTGGCTTCGTTCTTGCAGATGACACCGGAAACACTTAGCAGGGTTCGCTCGTCACATGTTGATCAAGGCTGATATTAAGCTTGTACGCTCGCTTGAGCAACGGCGCGTCAGGCGCAGCGAAGGCTTGTTTGTAGCTGAAGGACCGAGGCTCGTTGGAGAGTTGCTCGGTCATTTTGAATGCTACAAGCTATTTGCTACCGACGAATGGCTCAAGGCACATCCCTCGGCCGCAGCACGGAACGTAGTGCCTGTTGACGAGCGCGAGATGTCGCGCCTTAGTCTGATGCAGACGCCTAATCAAGTGCTGGCGCTGTTCGTCATTCCCGAGGACAACGCCCCGGCAGAGCCTGATGGACTCAACCTCGTGCTCGACAATGTGCAGGACCCGGGCAATCTGGGCACCATAGTGCGGTTGGCAGACTGGTTTGGAGTGGAGCATATATGGTGTTCTCCCACAACGGTGGACATCTGGAGCCCGAAGGTCGTGCAGGCTACAATGGGAGGACTTGCTCGCGTGCGCGTACATTATTTGGAACTCGTACCTTTCCTCGAGAAGCAACAGGAGCGCATGCCCATCTACGGGACATCGCTCGCAGGCGATTCGCTGTGGAGCCAGGAGCTTACGGAAAATGCACTCGTCGTCATGGGCAACGAGGGTAATGGAGTAAGCCACGAGGTGGAAGCTCTGTGCCAGCGTAAACTCTTCATCCCCAACTATCCGCCTACACGTGCCACGACAGAGAGCTTGAACGTGGCCATGGCCACAGGCATCATCCTGGCAGAGTTCAGGCGGCGTATGTTTTGATTATTAAAAACGTTCAGGTTTGATAGGCAGAAGAATCATAAGATGCGTGATGGCGGTGCTCGTGTGTGGCATCGTCGCGGCCTCTTGTGCGCCCGAACGTTTCATTCGTGATGACGAATTGCTGCTCGATGGCGTGAGCCTTAAGGCCGATGATAAGAAGATACCGCTCTCGACTATCGAAGGCTTCGTGCGCCAGCACCCTAACTCACGATGGTTCAGCCTGTTCAAAGTGCCGCTGGGCGTCTATTGCATGAGCGGTTCCGACAGCACCCGCCGCGTCAACAAGTTCTTTCGCAGAATAGGTGAGCCGCCTGTGGTTTACGACAGCGTTCAGGCAGAACGCAGCCGCTCCAACATAGAGGCCGCCATTCGCAATATGGGTTACCTCCAGGCTACCGTCGACCGTCGCGAACAGGTGAACAAGAGGAAGATGAAGCTCGCGCTCGATGTCACCTCCGGACCATGCTATTTCGTAGATCAGATTGACCGGAGAATCGATGACCCTACCATCGACAGTCTAGTGGCGGCTACGTGGCAAGAGTCGGGATTGTACCGAGGAATGCCTTTTGACATCAACAAGCTCGATGCCGAACGCTCCCGCATAACCACTCTGCTGCAGAATTCGGGCTACTACAGGTTCAATAAGAACTTCATCTCTTTCGATGCAGACACGGCTATCGATAACCATTTCGTGGCCCTTACGCTGCATATTCCCTTGTACAGGAACCGCCAGGAGGACACGCTGACGGTTCATCCCCGCTTCTACCTACGCGATATCAACTATCTGATAGACACCGATGTATCTGCCCTGACAAACGATTCTGCCACCATAGACACTATTGGCGAGAGCTATCGCTTCGTCTATCATAAGCGCCCGCAGCTGCGGCCCTCATTCTTGATGACGAAGACTGAACTGAGACCGGGCCAACTCTTTGACGAATCGGACGTTCAGGACACCTACTCCAACCTCTCGCAACTGTCGGCTGTGCTCGGTGCCAACGTTACCCTCAGTCCGTCTGACGCCTCGGCCGATTCGCTCGATGCCTTCGTGAGTGTGATGACGGCCAAGCGCCACGGGGTGTCGGCATCGCTCGAGGGAACCAACTCTGCCGGCGACCTTGGCGCCGCGGTTAGTCTGGGCTATCAGAACCGCAATGTGTTCAGGCGTTCGGCGCTTACATCGCTGAAATTACGAGGCGCTTTCGAGGCTATTAAGGGTCTGGAAGGCTACAGCGACCAAAACTACATCGAGTTCAGCGCCGAAGCCAACCTCAATTTCCCCGAGTTCATGTTCCCGTTCCTCTCGCGAGACTTCCGTCATACGGTTAAGGCTCAGAGCATAGCCTCGGTGATGTTCGATTCGCAAGACCGTCCTGAATTCCACCGTCGCGTGCTCACTGCCGCCTGGCGCTATCGCTGGAGCCGAATGAATCAGCAGATTCAGCACAGGGTGGACCTTGCCGACCTGAACTATGTGTTCATGCCATGGATCTCAGAGACCTTCCGTCGTGAGTATCTCTCAGACAACGGCAACCGCAATGCAGTCCTGCGATATAACTATGAGAATCTGTTCATTATGCGCTGGGGCTACAATTTCTACTTCACCAGTTTGCCTTCGACAGCGCAAAGCGCTTCCTACGGTCAGAACGCCTATAGCCTTCGCCTCGCTGTAGAGACCGCAGGCAATTTCCTATATGGCCTCTCCAACCTCCTTCATGGTCAGCACTCCCAGCATCTCGATGCCTACACGCTATTCAACATCGCTTACGCTCAATACGTGAAATTCGATTTCGACTATGCCAAGAGCTTCCGTTTCGATGAGCGTAACTCATTAGCTCTCCATGCTGCTTTCGGAGTGGCTTTCCCCTATGCCAATTCGCGCGTCCTGCCTTATGAGAAGCGTTATTTCTCGGGAGGTGCCAACAGTGTGCGCGGATGGAGCGTCAGAGGTCTTGGCCCCGGCAGCTTCTCGGGCTCTGACGGCCGTGTGGATTTCATCCGTCAGACGGGCGACCTTAAGCTCGACCTCAGCGCAGAGTGGCGCACACATCTGTTCTGGAAATTCGATGGCGCCGCTTTCGTCGATGCCGGTAATATCTGGACGCTGCGCAACTACGAGGAACAGCCGGGCGGACAGTTCCGCTTCGACACCTTCTGGCGCCAGATCGCCGTGGCCTACGGACTGGGCGTGCGCCTGAATTTCGGCTATTTCATCCTGCGCCTCGATGGTGCCATGAAAGCCATCAACCCGGCCCATGAGCACGGCCGCTACCACTATCCCATCATTCATCCCAAACTCAAGCGCGACTTCCATCTGCATTTTGCCGTGGGTATGCCTTTCTGACCATTGATGTTATAAAAGGCAAAAAAAATGCAGTTTATGAGGGCTCTTAAAGATAATTCTATTATCTTTGCACCCGAAATTAATAATTACAGTTATGCTAAAGTTTATATGCTTGGGCAGCGGCAGTAGCGGAAATAGTTATGTGCTTAGTGCTGAGGACACTACCATAATGATAGACGCGGGCATTGGCATCAGGTTGCTGAAGAGACACTTGCAGTCCTTTGGTATTCAACCCCAGGCTTTGTCTGCTATATTCGTCACGCACGACCACGCCGACCACATTAAGTCGGTCGGTAAGCTGGCGGCAGAATACAGCCTGCCCATCTATGCCACAGAAATGGTGCACACGGGCATCGCCCGCAACTATTGTGTGTCACCGCGTTTGGCTGATTCAGCCAAGCGCTTCATCGAGAAAGACGTTCCCATTGACCTCGGGCCTTTCCACATCACACCCTTCGACGTACCTCACGACAGCAACGACTGTGTCGGCTATCGCATCGAAGCAGGCGGAGTCTGTTTCACGTTGATAACTGATATCGGCCATGTGACCGAGCGCGTGAAAGAGGAGGTCAGCAAGGCCAACTACCTCGTCCTTGAGAGCAACCACGATGTGGAGATGCTCATGGCCGGGTCGTATCCTGCCCATCTGAAGGGCCGCATCAGTGGACCTACGGGCCACTTGAGCAACACCGACGCCGCACAGCTGCTGGCCAATTCATCGAGCCCGGGACTCAAGCACGTATGGCTCTGCCATCTGAGCGAGGAGAACAACCATCCCGAACTGGCCCGCAAGACAGTCGATGCCGTGCTGCGCAGCTACGGCATTGTCCCGGGCGTGGATTTCGATGTCGAGGTGCTGCGTAGGATAGTGCCCAGCGAAGTCTACGAACTGGATTAGTTGTAGCTGTCGAAATGCTGGATGTCAGGCTCTACACCCGATTCGGCATACGACTGGCACAAACGTTTTGCCTGCGCCACCTGCCTCTGTTTGGTTACATCGCAGATAGCAATGACGGGATTCTCGAACCACTGCATAAAAGTTGCATGTTTGCATTCGATACATTTCACGAAGGCGTTGTCTGAGTTCTTTATGGCCATAATAAATCTTTATTTTTCGACCGCTAAGGTACAAATTAATTCTAACTTTCAGTCTTAAATTCAGAAAATAATGCTTCTTAATATTCTTTTCGCAGTTCTCGGAGCCGCTCTAGTGCTTTTCGGCGCCGATAAGCTCACAGATAGCTCCGTAGCTATAGCTCGACGTTTCTCTATGTCGGAGATGATGATCGGCCTCACGATTGTAGCGTTCGGCACGTCATTGCCCGAACTCGTAGTCAGTCTCACGGCCAGTATCGAGGGCGTCCCAGCAATGAGTGTCGCAAATATCGTTGGCAGTAATGTCTTCAACACCCTTGCCATCGTAGGTTGCACAGCCCTTGTAGGCACCATTGCCATCCCGCATTCTACTATAGTAAAAGATATTCCCTTCGTGCTCCTCGCCAGCGTGGTGCTCTTCGCTTTGGCCATGGACAGCCTTCTCGGTGCAGGCACCGACATCCTCGACCGTGGCGATGGCGTGGCGCTGTTGGCTTTCTTCACCATATTCATGTTCTCTACGCTTAAGTTGGCAGAGGGTGGGGTAGTAGTTCCCGAACAGCCCACAGACAACACCTCGGCCGAACCTCAGAAGCCGCTGCTCTATTCCATCCTGTTCCTCATCATAGGCCTGGCAGCGCTCATCGGTGGCGGTGAGCTCTTCGTGGATGGCGCTTCGGGTATTGCAAAGGCCCTGGGTGTCAGCGATGCCGTGATCGGCCTCACGCTCGTAGCTGGCGGCACCTCGCTGCCTGAACTGGCCACCAGCGTCATAGCTGCCCGCAAGGGCCAGAGCGGTATAGCCATTGGCAATGTCATCGGCAGCAACCTGTTCAATATCTTCTGGATCCTGGGCCTCTGCTCCGTCATCCGTCCCTTGCCCGTCATGGGCCTTACGGTCGTTGACTTTGCAATGCTCATCCTCTCGTCGGTGCTCTTCTGGCTGTTCAGCCGCACCCGTCATCGTATCACTCGTGGCGAGGGCTTCGCGCTCCTTGCCGTTTATGTGGCATACCTCACCTGGCTCATTATGAATGCCGGGGCCTGAGGCATGCCCAATATTCCCTACCAGACACAAACACTTTACACAACTTTTTATGATTAGAATTGCAATCCAATCCAAAGGCCGCCTCAATGAGGACACCGTTCGCTTACTCACCGAGGCTGGCATAAAGATTCCGTCGGCCAAGCGCACGCTGCTTGTTGAATCGCCAAACTTCCCCATCGAAGTGCTCTATCTGCGCGATGACGACATACCTCAGAGCGTGGCCACAGGCGTTGCCGACCTCGGCATCGTTGGCGAGAACGAGTTGGTGGAGCGTGGCGAGAGTGTGGATATTGCACGTCGCCTCGGCTTCAGCCGCTGCCGCCTCTCGCTGGCCATTCCCAAGGCCATCGACTACCCAGGCATAGAGTGGTTCCAAGGCCGCAAGGTGGCCACGAGCTATCCTAATATCCTGCGCAAGTTCTTCGCCGAGAAGGGCATCGAGGCTGAGATCCACGTCATCACTGGTTCCGTAGAGATAAGCCCGGGCATAGGCCTGGCCGATGCAATCTTCGATATCGTTTCCTCGGGCTCCACTCTCGTGAGCAACAACCTTCGCGAGGTGGAAGTGGTGATGAAGAGCGAGGCCCTGCTCATCGCCACAAAAGGTCTGGCGGCCGATAAGCAGGCCATCCTCGATGACCTCCTTTTCCGCATCGAGGCCGTAAAGGCAGCCGAGGACCGCACGTATGTGCTCATGAACGTGCCTTCCGATAAGCTTGACGAAGTGGTTGCCGTGCTGCCGGGTGCCAAGAGTCCTACGGTGATGCCGTTGGCTACGCCCGGATGGAACAGCGTCCACACCGTCATCGAGGAGAAGCGCTTCTGGGAGGTCATCTCGCAGCTTAAGAACCTGGGCGCACAGGGCATTCTTGTGTTGCCTATCGAAAAAATGATTCTCTGACAACCGATGAAAGTTTACAGATATCCCAACGTTGAACAGGTGCAGGAGATTGTCACGCGCCCTGTCAAGGATGCTGCCGATCTCACGGCCACGGTTGCTGCCGTCCTCAAGGACATCCGCAACGGTGGTGACGAGGCGGTGATCCGTTACGAACGTCAATTCGATAAAGCCGAACTCACGTCGCTGGCTGTGTCCGAGGCTGAGTTTGCTGCTGCCGAAAAGCTCGTCAGTGCAGAACTGAAGAAGGCTCTGCAGCTGGCTCATGACAATATAGCTCGCTTCCACGAGGCCCAGCGCTACTCTGGTATCGATGTGCCTACGGCGCCTGGAGTGCGTTGCTGGCAACGGAGCGTGGCCATAGAGAAAGTGGGACTCTATATTCCCGGTGGCACTGCACCTCTGTTCTCCACGGTGCTCATGCTGGCTACGCCCGCACGTATTGCAGGCTGCAGCGAGATAGTGCTGTGCACGCCGCCCAAGGCCGATGGCAACGTTCACCCTGCCATACTCGTGGCCGCACGCATAGCCGGAGTCCACCGCGTCTTTAAGGCCGGTGGCGTTCAGGCCATTGGCGCCATGGCCTATGGCACCGAGAGCGTACCCCGTGTGTCGAAGATCTTCGGTCCGGGCAACCAGTATGTCCAAGCTGCCAAGCAGCTCGTCTCGCTCGATGGCGTGGCCATAGATATGCCGGCTGGTCCGAGTGAGGTCGAAGTAATTGCCGATGCCACGGCCGATGCTGCCTTCGTGGCTGCCGACCTCCTCTCGCAGGCAGAGCACGGCGTAGATTCCCAGGTGCTGCTTGTGACCACTTGCGAGAGTCTCATCGCTGCCGTAGAGGCTGAGGTGGAGCGCCAGCTCAACGTGCTGCCTCGCAAGGCTATCGCTGCCGCCGCTCTCGAGAACTCGCGCATAGTGCTTGTGGCCGATACCCACGAGGCCATGGCCATCACCAACCGTTATGCCCCCGAGCACCTCATCATTGAAGCGGCCGATGCCGATGCTTTGGCCTCACGGGTGGTTAATGCCGGCAGCGTGTTCATAGGTCACCTCACGCCCGAGAGCGCAGGTGACTATGCCTCGGGCACCAACCACACGTTGCCCACCAACGGTTATGCCGTGGCCTACAGCGGTGTCAACCTCGATGCTTTCTGCCGTAAGATCACCTATCAGTGCATCACCCCTGAGGGCCTCGCCGCCATAGGTCCGGCCGTTGAGATTATGGCTGAAGCCGAACAGCTCGAGGCTCATCGCAACGCCATGGCTATCAGACGAAAGAAACTTTCATATTAATCCAACGCTTTAATACCGCAGATAATGTTTTCTCTTGATAAACTTGTTCGCCCAAACATACAAAGACTCACGCCTTACTCCTGCGCCCGCGATGAGTTTAAAGGGCGTGCGGCAAAGGTGTTTCTCGATGCCAACGAGAACCCTTACAACACTCCTTTCAACCGCTATCCCGATCCGTTGCAGGAGGAACTGAAGGCTAAGCTCGCCCCCGTCAAGGGCGTGGCGCCCCAGTGCATCTTCCTTGGCAATGGTTCAGACGAAGCCATCGACCTCGTCTATCGCATCTTCTGCGAACCAGGTCGCGATAATGTTGTCGCCATAGCCCCGACTTACGGAATGTACAGCGTTTGTGCCGACATCAACGATGTGGAATACCGGGCTGTGCCCCTCCGTCAGGATTTCACCCTCGATGCAGACGCTCTCCTGTCTGCCACCGACAGCCGCACCAAGGTCATCTGGCTCTGCTCGCCTAACAACCCCACGGGCAATGCCCTCGAGCGCGCGGCTGTGGAGCGCATCATCAAAGAGTTTCAGGGCATAGTGGTGGTCGATGAGGCATATAGCGATTTCAACGACCTGCGCCCCTTCCGCCTCGACCTCGACCGCTTTCCCAACATCATCGTGCTCAACACCTTCTCTAAGCTGTGGGCATCGGCAGCCATTCGCCTCGGCATGGCTTTTGCTTCGCCAGAGATTATCGCGCTGTTCAATAAGGTCAAGTACCCCTACAACGTCAATATCCTCACGCTGAAGCAGGCCGTAGCTATGCTCTCCGACCTTCAGCACATCAACCTCTGGCGTGCCACCCTGCTCAAGGAGCGCTCACACCTGCTGCCCGCAATCGCTGAACTGCCTATCTGCAAGGCCGTCTATCCCACCGATGCCAACTTCTTCCTGGCCCGTGTCACCGATGCCAACGATATCTACCGCTACCTCGTGGACAATGGAATCATCGTCCGCAACCGCTCGCGCGTAGAGCTTTGTGACAACTGCCTCCGCTTCACCATAGGCACGCCAGAGGAGAACAATGCCCTCCTCGGAGCCCTCCGTCGTTATAGGCGCTAAGACACTCCTGGTTGCATCGCCAAACTCTTCCGGTTGCATCGCCAAACTCTTCCGGTCGCATCGGCAAACACTCCCGGTCGTCTTGAAGTAAAACATTGTTTTACCTTCAACTTTCCGCTCGAGTTTGCTCGCTCCATACTTGGAAAACTTTCAACTTTCAATTTTCAACTTTCAACTTTCAACATTCCGCTCGGCTCTGCCGCTTCGCTTACGAAGAACTTTCAACTTTCAATTTTCAACTTTCAACTTTCAATTTTCCGCTCGGCTCTGCCGCTTCGCTTACGAAGAACTTTCAACGTTCAACTTTCAATTTTCAACTTTCAATTTTCAACTTTCAACTACGGCCCCCGGCCGTGCCTATTATGTTTAAAGCCCTCTTCATCGATCGCGACGGCACAATTCTCCGTGAGCCTGCCGACGAACAGATAGATTCCTTCGAGAAGTTCCACTTCGTGCCGGGAGTAATCAGTGCGCTGCGCTTCCTTCGTCTGCACACCGACTTCCGCTTTGTGATGGTCTCCAATCAGGATGGCCTCGGCACCGACTCATATCCCGAGGCTGACTTCTGGCCCACACACAATCTCATGCTCGAGACGCTGCGTGGCGAGGGCATCGAGTTTGATGATATACTCATCGACCGTTCCTTCCCCGAGGAGAACAAGCCCACGCGCAAACCCGGAACAGCAATGCTCACGGCCTACACCGATGGCAGCTGCGATCTCGCTGCGAGCTTTGTCATAGGCGATCGTCAGACCGATGCACAGCTGGCTGCCAACTTAGGCTGCAAGTCAATCCTCATTTCCGATGAACTCACTTGGCAGAAAGCCACCGAGATCATCTATGCCGGAGAGCGCAAGGCTACGATAACACGTACAACGAAAGAGACGGACATCACCGTCTGCCTCGACCTCGATGGCACTGGCAGGAACGATATCTCTACGGGCCTGGGATTCTTCGATCACATGCTCGAGCAGATAGCTCGCCACGGATCCATCGACCTGAATATCAAGGTATGCGGAGACCTGCACGTCGATGAGCACCACACCGTGGAGGACACTGCCATAGTCCTTGGCGAAGCGCTCGCTAAAGCCCTTGGTGACAAGAGGGGCATCGAGCGCTACGGCTTCACGTTACCTATGGACGACTGCCTCTGTTCCGTAGCCCTGGACCTCGGAGGTCGGCCCTGGCTCGTCTGGGATGCCGAATTCCACCGCGAGAGGGTAGGGGACGTCCCCACGGAACTCTTCTTCCATTTCTTCAAGAGTTTCTCCGATGCCGCACGCATGAACCTGAATATCAAAGCGGAAGGTCAGAACGAGCACCACAAGATTGAAGGCATCTTCAAAGCCCTTGCCCGTGCCTTGCGCATGGCTGTCCGCCGTGATATCACCAACATGCAGCTGCCCTCCAGCAAAGGTGTCCTATAAAACTATCGAATATTTCATAAGGAACCATGCGCTCGAGCACGTGGTTCTATTAAAATTGTTTTCCCAATCAGCAATTCAGTATTATGTCAAAGAATGTAGCGTTAGTCCTGTCGAGCGGTGGTGCCAGAGGTTTGGCTCACATAGGTGCAATCCTCGAGTTGGAAGCGCAAGGCTACACCATCACCTCCGTTGCCGGCTGCTCGATGGGCGCTCTCATCGGAGGCGTCTATGCCGTAGGTAAGCTTGACGAGTTCCGTGAGTGGATGACAACTATCGATAAGAAACGAATGTTTGAGCTAACGGACTTCTCCCTCTCGCTCAATCATTTAGCTAAAGGCATGAAGATCATTCAGGCTATCATGGATTTCGTCCCCGATGAAGATATAGAGCGGCTGTCGTTGCCGTATTGTGCCGTGGCAACAGATTGGTCGGCCGGACATGAAGTGGTGTTTCGCACAGGCAGTATGTTCGATGCCATCCGCGCCTCCATCTCCCTGCCCTCGTTCTACGAGCCCGTGCGCCGCAATGGGCGATTGCTTATCGATGGCGGCGTAATCAACCCGATACCCTTGAACCGTGTGGCACGTACCGAAGGCGATATGCTCGTGGGCATAGATGTCAGCGGTCACGACTACGAGGCCCAGTCGGTGGAACATCTCAATCACTACACCATACTCTCGCGCGTCAGCTCGCTCATGATACGTCAGAACTCCATCCTCATGGCGCAGCTTACGCACCCCGATGTGCTCGTAGACATTCAGATGAGCAACTATGGCACCTTCGATTTCGATAAATCTGAAGAGCTTATAGAGATAGGACGTCAGAAGACGCGCCAGGCTCTTGAGGTCCTTTAACATGCTTATTTCAAAACGAGGCTCTCCACTCTTCACCTGTGTGGCATGTCGCGAAGTATGTTTAATTCGACAAGTGCTTTTATGAAGACATTCGACAAGATAAAACACTGGCTGCAAGGTCTGTCTTTCCGCACAGGCGTCATTGTCTTGTTGTGCTGCATACCTTTCTATGTGTTGTCGTTCGCACAGATGCTTCTGCCCATAAGCACCACTGCAAAAGGCATTCTTTGGACGATTCTCTTTGGGTTGGCCAAGACGTTCCAGTACGGTGGCCTTACCATCCTTGGTGTAGAGGGCTATCAGCGCTTGAAGAACTGGTTTAAACGTAAGAAAGAAACGAACAAAATAGATAATCCATGAACCCGTGAACGAAACGAAGTCTCTTCATCCCGATAATCAGACGCCGGTAGCCGCAGCTGCCCAGCCTGCCAACAGCGTGGCAGCACCCGCCCTGCGTTGGTACGTGGCCATCGTAGCCCCACGTGCCGAGAAATCCGTACGCACTTTGCTGACCGGCAGAGGTATCGAATGCTATGTCGCCACCCGCAACGAGACGCATGTCTGGGGGCGCGGACAGCGCCGTAAGGTAGAGACGGTCATCATTCCAGGCATCGTCTTCATCCGAGTGCCCAACATCAATTTCGATCTCTTCCGCAACCTGCCAGGCATTCATTCTTTCCTGCGTGACCCCGCCAAGAAGGAGAACCCGCGATGGGCCATTATCAGCGATGCCGAGATCTTGGCACTCAAGCGCATGCTCGGACAAGAAGACTACGATGTCGAGTTCCGACCCTCCGACTTCGTCATCGGAGAGCAAGTCAGGGTGCGCGACCTCGATCTCGGTGTGCTCACCGCACAGGTCGTACACATCCCGCACGATAAGACGCCCTACGTCGGTGTCCGCCTCAACCTCCTCGGCTGTGCCTACATGAAGGTGCCCCTCGAGCGCATCGAGAAGCTCCATCCATAATCAAAAAAGAAGGCAATGATATAGCAGTTGGCACAGGAAGCCCAAAGGGGCGACCTCTAAACTCTACGCTCGAGCTTGCTCGCTTGACACTTCAAGAACGCTCCGCTCGAGCCCCGCTCGCTTGACACTTCAAGAACTCTAAACGCTCATCGCTCAACGCTCAACCATTATCCATTCTCCATTATCAATTATCAATTATCCATTATCCATTCTTCATTCTTCACTCTTCATTACGGCCTTGCCGTCCTGCGGCCTCAAAATCTCAAGAAAATCTTTTTGAAAATCTATCAATCTTTGAGTTGAATTATTTTATATTAGATTTTTGAATGATTTTGAGCGAAGCGACCCCTAAACCCTCGCTCAACCCTCAACGCTCAGCGCTCCGCTCGAGCTTGCTCGCTTGACACTTCAAGAACTAAACCTCATTCTTCATTCTTCACTCTTCATTCTTCACTCCAGCCGCAGGCTGCCCCGCTCGCTTCGCTCGCGAAGAACACTCTTTCATAATAGATTTGTATGATTTGTATATATTTGTAAGATTTCTCGCCGTAGGCGACTGATAAGAAGTGTCACTCCGTGACAGAAATCTTACAAATCTTTTCAAATCTTTCAAAATTCATTTGTATTATTAGTCAGCATCACTTTTAGTTGCGGATTTTAGCTATTTCTTGATTCTCATCACAGGCATGATATTGTTCAGCTTCTCGGGCAAGGAAATAATGAGTGCTTCGTCTGTTCGTTGGAAGTTCACCTTGCCATGGCCCAGCAGTTCAACTGATTTGATGGCATCCGTGTAGAGGGTAGAGGCATTGGCCAGTGCCTTCACGCTGACGGTGCCGTTTTCGGGCCATGCCAAGGCAGCCACGTAAAGATACTTCTCCGTCTGGGTGAAACGGATTTCCTCTGCGCCTGCTTTAGTGTACTCTCCGTCGTTGAACCCCTGCGCATTAATCTTGATGTCGGCATTGGCAATGGGACCCTCGCCGAAAATCTTCCAGGGACGGGTCTTCACGATGCCCTCACTATTGACCTTCATCCATGCTCCAAACTCCCGCATGATGGCAAGCTCTTTCTCGTCGGGCGTGCCGTCGGCTCTCAGTGGCACTGACAGCAGCATATTGCCGTTCTTGCTCACAATATCGATGAGCAACTTGGCTACGGTGGCAGCGCTCTTGTAGCCATTACGCTCATACACCGCCTGGTTGTAGTGCCAGTCGCCGAGGCAGTTGCAGCACTGCCAAGGGCGCTCCATGATCTTGTTGGGGGCGCCGCGTTCCACGTCCCACACAAGGGCGTCCTTCATGTCTTCCTCCAGTATCTTGCCAAACACCACTGCCTGGTTCTTTCCCTTGTGCAGGGAAGCACTGTGATTATACATGTGCGCCGTAATCTTCATGCCGGCATCGCTGATGGGGTAGAAGGGCAGCACTGTCACGTCAAAATAGATCAGGTCGGGATTGTAGCGGTTGATGGCATCGAGGGTGCGGTTATAGAAGTTCGTGACGAACTCCTGCGTAGGCTGAGCCGCCCCGTTCTGCCAGCCCCATTGGCTGTGGATGGCCCCGTTGTCCCAAGTGCGGTCAGAGAAGTCGTGGTCTTGCCGGTAGAGCTTCTGCGGGTCAAGTCCTTTCCACCACTTCTCCGTTCCGTCAGCATTTGGCTTGTAGCCGTCCTCCTTCGTCAGCCATCCGTCATACTTCACTCCACGTTTCTCACCTTTTAGGTCGAAGCGGCGCGAAGGCTCATACCACGTCCACGCATGGTCAGCATGGAACGAGATGCCAAAGGGTAGTCCGACCTTCTTTGCTGCCTTGGCCCATCCGTCGAGGATGTCCTTGTGCGGGCCTATGTCCTGAGCGTTCCACTCTTGGTATTTCGAGTCCCAGAGGTCAAAATTGTCGTGATGATTGCCCAGTGCAAAGAAATACTGGGCGCCACATTCCTCCTTGTAGAACCTCACCAGCTCTTCAGGGTGCCAGTTCTCGGCCTTGAAGAGCGGCAGGATGTCCTTAAACCCCACCTCGGAGGGGTGGCCATAGTGCTTGCGGTGATAGTTGTACTTTGCAGTTCCCTCCATATACATCTCACGGGCCATCCAGTCGCCGCTGCCTTCCACGCATTGTGGCCCCCAATGGGCCCAAATGCCGAACTTGGCATCGCGGAACCACTCAGGCACCTCGTAGGAGCGCAACGACTCCCAGTCGGGGGAGAACTGTCCCGTAGCCATTGGCTCGTCGTTTTCCAGGACGGGAATTTTATAGTCCTGTGACTTCACTTCCATTGATGCCAGAAGCATCAATGCCACGCATGCTGTCTCGATTCTCTTCATCATAATCCTAAATTCCGCAGCACTTTAGTTTAATTGTTTTTATATTTGCCATGTCAGATTTTTCACTTACCTTAGTGCTGCAAATCAAGACAAGCAAAACATCAATGGCATGGCAAAGATACAAATAAAATCTTAGAGAATCACTCCTTTTGGAGGAATATTTCACGTGAGAGAGCAATTTTCCCGTTTTGTAGGTCCGGTTATCGACAAAGTACTTGGCCTCCGATGTACGTCATTCCCTCATTCTTCATTCTTCCTTCTTCATTCTTCACTCCAGCCGCAGGCTGTCCCGCTCGCTTCTCCCGCGAAGAACATTCTTTCAAACTTTATTTGTTTGATTTGTTCGGATTTGTAAGATTTCTCGCCGTAGGCGACTAATACCTCAAGCGTCGCAAGTGTCAAGCGCTCGCCGTATGCGACTGATAAGAAGTGTCACTTTGTGACAGAAATCTCACAAATCTTTTCAAATCTTTCAAAATTGATTAGTTTGATTTGTATGGATTTGTAAGATTTCTCCAAGTATGGAGCGTCCCTGCGGGCCGAGCGCTCGCCGTAGGCGACTAATACCTCAAGCATCGCAAGTGTCAAGCGCTCGCCGTATGCGACTAAATGTCTGAGCTTACTCCAGAAAGTTAAACTGAATGATTTTATATTAGATTTTTGAATGATTTTGAGCGAAGCGACCCCAAACTCTACGTTCGAGCTTGCTCGCTTCGCTTGCGAAGAACGCTCAGCGCTCCGCTCGAGCTTGCTCGCTTGACACTTCAAGAACTAAACCTCATTCT
>JAFRNY010000088.1 GCA_017429945.1 Bacteroidaceae bacterium | reverse complement strand
GCCTCGCGACCCACAAGATTGCCGCATCCTTCATCGGCGTGCTCTTGGCTTCGGGCATTGCCTTTGCCGCCATCCAAGTTGTTCGCAACATCAGCACCCCCAAACCGCAACTGCCCACGACGGAGCAAACGACCATCGAGCCAGTCACTTCTCTGCCCGCAGATACGGTGAAGGCTGACACAATTCCCATTGAGCCATACATTTTCAACAATGTGCCACTTGACTCCATGCTCACAACCATTGCTGCCGCCCACGGGGTCAGCGTGGAGTTTGAGAATGAAGCGGTTCGCCAACTCCGTTTCCACTTTGTTTGGAAGCGTGAAGACAGTCTCTCGCGTGTCGTAGAAAAGTTGAACACCTTCGAGGCCGTGAACATCGGCATGGAAGACAAAACATTGGTGGTAAAATGAGACGTACGCTATATACTCTGACGCTTATGGCCTGCATCCTCTGCATGCCACATGATACTTTTGCACAGCGCATTAGCCACACATATAATAATGTATCTCTCAGCGAGGCCCTGCTCCAGTTGAACAACGAGCAGAAGGAATACGTCATCAACTTCCTCTACAACGAGCTGGATGACTTCCGCATCACAGCCACCATCAAGAATAAGAAACTGCCCGATGCCATTCAGCAGATGATCGGCTTCTATCCCGTTCGCATGACCGTGAAGCCCGATGACCACGAAATCTATGTGGAGTGTACCCACAAGACCGACTGCCATCTGACAGGCACCATTATCGACGAGACAGGTCAGCCCTTAGCATACGCTAATGTTGCCATTCTCAATCCTGCGGACTCTACGCTGCTCGGTGGCGGTGTCAGTAACGAGAGCGGCTATTTCGCGATACCCTATGGCACAACCACCTACCCAAAGGGTGGGGAGAACTGGCGCCATGATAACCCATTGATAAAGTTTAGTTTTATTGGATACCGTACGCGTTATCTTCATTGCACCGCCGAGGACCTCGGCACGATACGGATGCAACCCGAGGCGGAAACGATGAACGGTGTGGTGGTGAAAGGCCATGTGCCACAATACAAGATGGGCAGCGAAGGACTCATCACAAATGTGGAGAACACCCCACTCAGTCTGATGGGCACGGCCGACGACGTGCTGAAACATGTGCCAGGCATCATTGCTAAAGACGGGACTTACGAGGTGTTCGGCAAAGGGTCGCCCATCATCTACATCAACGGCCGACAGATGCGAGACCTGAAAGAGCTGGAGCAACTGAAATCCACAGATATCAAGAGCATAGAACTCATCACCAATCCCGGCGCAAAGTATGACGCGACGGTGGGCGCCATCGTCAAGATACAGACCGTACGCAAGGCGGGCGACGGCTTCAGCATCGATACCTGGGGCCGCTGGCGTAAGGGGCGTAAGGCCCAAGAGGCAACCTCGCTCGATATGAACTATCGCCACAATGGCCTGGATATCTTCGGTTCTCTATGGGCGGGCAAGGGGAAGTACCTGCAGATATCATCAATGACACAAGAGGTGCATGCCGATACCCTGTGGCAGCAAAAAAATGATATGCGAACGGATATCGTAAACCGTGACTACAGCATAGAGGGCGGCTTCAACTATTCGCTCAACGAAGAGAACATGTTTGGTGTCAAATACGAATATGCCTTCCCCTCCACTAATGACGACGCCACAACCCTGACAAGCGATGTGACTGCAAACGGCCAGTTCTACGACAAATGGGAAAACCAAACCGACAAGCGTACAAAAGGTAATGCCAGCCACAAGCTAAACGCCTATTACGTCGGCAAAGTCGGGAAAATGGACATTGACTTCAACTTCGACTACCTGCACAATGGCTATGACGAGCAAAGCAGAATCGTAGAGACATGTCAGATACAAGATGACCGCCGGCTCGATGCCGAGAACAGCGTCAGAAACAGGTTGGTGGCCTCGAAACTGACCCTGGCCTACCCCATACTTGGCGGCTCGCTCGACTTCGGTGCCGAGTACACCAATACCCACCGACAGGACGACTACGTGAATCCTCAGAACTACGTTGCTTCCAGTTATAGCACGCTGAAAGAGCAAAGCATCTGCCCTTATGCAGAGTATTCTGTCATGCTGTCCAAAGTCGGAAGGTTTCGTGCAGGACTGCGCTACGAGCATGTGAATTTCGATTACTATGACCGTGGACAACTGGTAGAGGATCAGAGCCGCAGTTACAGCAACCTCTATCCGTCCGTATCCTTCGGCACGCAGATAGGCATGGTTCAGGCACAGATAGCCTATTCTGCCAAGACCACACGCCCTACCTACCGTCAATTGAGTAACGATGTGTTCTATGTTAATCGTTACGGCATGCAGCGGGGTAATCCATTGCTTGACAATTCCATCATCCACAACATCTCCATTCAAGGAATGTGGAAGTTCCTGCAGTTTTCAATCAGCTATTCCGATGAGCGCGGACGGATCATACACTGGATGGAGCTGATAGACAACTCCAATGTGACATTGGTGACTTACAAGAATATCAACAGTTTGAAATGGATTGTGCCCTTCGTCTCACTTGCACCTACATTCGGCATTTGGCATCCACAATTGTCTGTAGGTTTCCTAAAGCAATGGTTTACAATAGAAACAACGGCAGGAGACATTTCCCTGAACAAGCCAATGCTGAAAGCACAAATGAATAACACTTTCAAATTCAGCAAGACTTTGACTGGTGAACTTGCCTTCAGTTATCAAGGCCCTGGGCATTATCAGAACATTTATTTGGACTATCATCATACTGTCCTCGATGTCAGTCTTGTCAAGACATTCTTTAAAGACCGCTTGAGCATTAAACTGGCTGGCGAGGATTTGCTTGACCGCTCCCGTGACGGAAACTTAGTTTATAACCATCAGGTCAAGTTGTGGCAAGGCAACTACTATGACCGTCGCCGTTTCGTTGCAACCATCCGTTACAAATTTAACACCACCCGTAGCAAGTACAAGGGAACCGGTGCTGGTAATGACGAAAAGAACCGACTATAAATACTCTCTCTTTGATGGGCAGTCGTCGGCCGCAGTGCCGACGCTGCCTGCTTCATACGAAATAGAACAGAATACAAATTAAGAACAGTTAACGCCCGACGATGCAATATTTCCGACGGCTCGCGTTTATATAGACAGAACATTAACATATAAAACATAACAGAAATGACAACAAAGAAAATCTGGAGACTCGCCTTTGCGATGCTTGCTGCTTTCTCTCTTGCCTCTTGCAGCAGCGACGATGATGACAAAGACATTACCAAGGAAATTATCATGAATGTTTCCGCTGAACCGGGCGTTATGTACGACCTCTTCGACAGCATGGGAGAGCACCCCATCGAGTGCATGCGCGTGATGACAGAGGATGAGCCGGGTAGGTGGCAAAACCTGTACTTCAGTGAAATCAAGGGTTTCACTTACGAAAGAGGTCATGAATACGTGCTGCTCGTGAAACGGACTATTCTGGCCAACCCTCCCCAGGATGCCAGCAACCGAACCTACGAACTGGTGCGCATCCTCGCCGACAAGAAAGTGGAAGAGGTGGCAGAGCCTGTGGAGAAAGAAGTAAAGAGTGAAGCCGACATCGAGTATGAGCAGCAGTGCCCGGTAGAGAAGTATGCCATAGCCAAAGGTGGTGAATATATGGTGGATGCCGATGGCAAGGTGACATACGCCGATGGCACGCCTACACCCGAATTTGACAAGCATGCACAAATCTACCTGGAGAACATTCTCGACAAGAGCCACCCGCTATGGCAGGCAGATGCTCGCTATCAAGCAACCTATGCCTATGTCCTTTCACCGCTTAATGATGAGATACGCCTTGTGCCGAGCAGTCATTCAGCCGGCAATGAGTTCTGCTTATTCATAAATTCGAGCTTGCCTATAGACATATATGTTACGGCGTGATATCAACAAGAAAAAGGCTGCGCAATGGAATTCATCCATACGCAGCCTTTCGCCTATTTCTCTTTTAATTATTGTCTAATTTCCTATTTATCTAATTTTCTAATCATCTGCTTTCCACGCTTTTCCAGTACGTCGTCACGGGCTGTTTGGCAGCCAGCACGTCGTCGACCCGCCCGATGGGAGTGTTGTGGGGTGCGGTCTTTACGAGCTCGGGGTCGGTCTTAGCCTCCTGTGCGATGCGGTGCATGACGTCGATGAAGGCGTCGATGGTCTCCTTGGACTCGTTCTCGGTGGGCTCGATCATGAGGCTCTCGTGGAAGAGGAGGGGGAAGTAGATGGTGGGAGCGTGGTAACCGTAGTCGAGCAGGCGCTTAGCGACATCCATCGTGGTCACGCCTGTGGACTTGTCCACAAGGCCGTCGAAGACCACTTCGTGCTTGCAGAGGCCCTGTATGGGCAGGAGGTAGTCGTCGCGCAGGCGTTCCTTGATATAATTAGCGTTGAGGGTTGCCAACGGGCCTACCTGCTTCACGTGCTCGCGACCGAGACTGAGGATGTAGGCGTAGGCCTTGAGCATCACGCCGAAGTTGCCGAAGAAGCTGCCGACGGAAAGGGGAGCGGACTGAGAATGGGAAATTGTGAAAATAAGAGAATTAGAAGAGGCTGGTGCTTCGCCTTTTCCTATTTCCTTATTTTCCATCACCACGCGGGGCGTAGGCAGGAACTGCTCAAGCCCTTTGCGCACACCTACGGGGCCGCTGCCGGGGCCTCCGCCGCCGTGAGGCGTGGAGAAGGTCTTGTGGAGGTTGATGTGCATGACGTCGAAGCCCATGTCGCCGGGGCGGCACTCGCCGAGGAGGGCGTTGAGGTTGGCACCGTCGTAGTACATCAGGCCGCCGGCCTCGTGCACCATCTTGGTGATCTCCAGCACGCGTGGCTCGAAGATGCCGAGGGTGTTGGGGTTGGTCATCATCATGGCTGCAACCTGGGGACCTATCTCACTGAGGAGCTCGCGCAGGTGGTCGACATCGACGGTGCCGTCGGGCAGGCTCTTGACTTCCACGACCTCAAGGCCGCAGACGGCTGCCGAGGCGGGGTTGGTGCCGTGGGCCGAGTCGGGGATGAGGACTTTGGTTCGGTGAGAGGGGGCTGTCGCCTCATGATACGCCCTGATGACCATCAGGCCCGTGAGCTCGCCGTGGGCCCCGGCACAGGGATTGAGGGTGAATTCGCTGAGTCCTGCCAGCTCGGCCAGTGACTGCTGGAGGTTGTAGTAGACTTCGAGTGCGCCCTGGCAAGTCTCGGCGGGTTGCAGGGGGTGCAGGGCGGCGAAGGCACGCATGGCGGCTATCTCCTCGTTGATGACGGGGTTGTATTTCATCGTGCAGGAGCCTAAGGGGTAGAAGCCGTCGTTGACGCCGAAATTGTTGTGGCTGAGGTTGGTGTAGTGGCGCACTACGGTCAGCTCGTCGCACTCGGGCAGCCGTGCGGCCTCAGTGCGGCGCAGTGCTGCAGGCAGTTCGGCAGTGGTGTGGGTGCGGTCGTAGTCCTGGGGCAGGCTATAGCCTTTGCGTCCTTTCTTCGAGAGTTCGAAGATCAGGTTTCCGTAGAGACGTCTGCCCAGAAGACCCCCTCCCCGCTCCCCCTCGAGGGGGAGAGTGGAATGTATTTGACTGGTTGTAAATTCTTCCATTATATCTATGATGTCTTGATGATTACTAATCTTGAAAGGTACTCACTCCCTCCCTAAAGGGAGGGTGAGGGGTGGGTCTTCTACTTATTGAGAATCTCGCACAGTTCTTCAATCTCCTCGGGCGTGCGCTGTTCGGTGACGGCAAGCATGAGGGTTTTCTCTCCTACTTTGACGCCGGCGAGGTAGCCGCATTCGGTGGCCTCGGCCAGCAGGGCGTCGAGGTCGCCGTCGTAGTCGAGGCAGAACTCATTGAAGAAGGGTTTGTCGGGGAAGGTGAGGCGGAAATGTCCTGTGGCGATGAGCTTGTCGCAGAGCGTGTGGGCTCCTGCATAGCTCATCTCAGCAACTTCGCGCAGACCTTCTTTGCCCATGAGACTGAGGTAGATGGTTACGTAGAGTGCCATGAGGCTTTGGTTGGAACAGATGTTCGAGGTGGCTTTCTGGCGGCGTATGTGCTGCTCGCGTGCTTGCAGTGTCAGCACGAAGCAGCGCTGGCCGCGGTTGTCGAGCGTCTGGCCTACGATGCGGCCAGGCATCTTGCGGATGAGCTTTTCGGTGCAGGCCATAAAGCCTACGCCGGGGCCGCCGAAGGTCATGGGAATACCGAGGCTCTGGCCTTCGCCCACGGCAACGTCGGCGCCCCACTCGCCGGGTGTCTTCAGTATGGCGAGGTCGGAGGGGTTGGCGTTGATGACGAAGATGCCTTTTTGCTCGTGGACTTTCTCGGCGACGCCCGTATAGTCTTCTACGATGCCGTAGTAGTTAGGCTGCTGCACGATGACGCCTGCCACACCGCCTTCGGAGAGCTCGCGGTCGAGGGCGTCGCGGTCGAGGGCACCGTCCTTGGCGGGGATGAGCTGTAGTGGTACGCCGTGGAAGTGTGCATAGGTGTCGACTACGCGGCGCACCTTGGGGTCGAGCGTCTCGCTGACGAGCACGCGGGTGGCTTTCTTGGCATTCGACCATGCCATCATTACGGCCTCGGCGGTGGCGGTGGCGCCGTCGTACATCGAGGCGTTCGAGATGTCGAGGCCTGTGAGCTCGGCTATCATCGACTGGTATTCAAAGATGTAGTGGAGCGTGCCCTGCGAGATTTCAGCCTGATAGGGGGTGTAGGAGGTGAGGAATTCGCTGCGCTCGATGAGGTTCTGTACGACGCTGGGGGCATAGTGGTCGTAGCAACCGGCACCGGCGAAGCAGATGAGTTGCTGCGTGGCGAGCGGGCTTGTCAGCTGCTCGAAGAAGAGGCGCAGGTCGGTCTCGGAGAGTGCGTCGGGCAGGTTGTAGTCGCGCTGGAAGCGGGCCGCCTCGGGCACATCGGCGAAGAGGTCGTGGACGGATGAAACGCCGCAAGCCTGAAGCATCTCCTGCAAATCTTCGCTGGTGTGGGGGAAATACTTGAAAGACCCACCCCCGACCCCTCCCGTTAGGGAGGGGAGGGGCTGGCGCGTTGTTTGGTTATTGTTCATAAACTATAATAAAAACAAATTATAACGAAAGGTTAAGCAAAAAATGATGACAGCCTCCCCACTCCCCTCCCTAACGGGAGGGGTCGGGGGTGGGTCTTTTAATTTTCGCAATGTGCCTTGTAGGCCTCGACGTCCATGAGGTTGTCGAGTTCGGCGGGGTCGGAGAGCTGGACCTTGATGATCCAGTTGGCGAAGGCGTCCTTGTTGAGGAGCTCGGGCTCGTCCTCGAGGGCTTCATTCACCTCAACGACGGTGCCACTGACGGGTGCGATGAGGTCGCTGGCGGCCTTGACGCTCTCTACTGCGCCAAACTCCTCGCCTGCGGTGACTTCATCGTCCACTTCAGGCATGTCGACGTATACGACGTTGCCCAGAGCGTGCTGAGCATAGTCGCTGATACCAATGTAACCAAATTCGCCTTCTACGCGAACATACTCGTGTGACTCGCTGTAGCGGAGTCCGGATTCAAATGTTGCCATAATCTTAAATGTGAAATTGTGATAATAAGAAAATAAGAAAGGCTAAGGGTTAATCCTCATCCATATTGTCTCTCGTTTTCTTAATTACCTTGATTAATGTACCAATAATTATATTTAAATCGTTTTTTAGAGAATCAAATTCTTTCTGACCGATGGTCTCGGACAAGAACAAGAGGTCTATCCAATAATCTGTTTCGCCGGCTTCTTTAAGAGCGATATTCAGTTTGGTGAGAAATGACAAATTCTTTTCGCTCTTCTTTACTTAGACAATTTCATTATTCGCAAGGCAAATTTTTTGCTTAGCTCAGCCAAGAGATTATTCCTAATCATCTCCTTTTCTAAATTTCTTATTTTCTAAATTTCTTATTTTCTAATTACTTCTTGTAACTCTTATTATAGAACTGCTTCTTGACGACTGTGCCGGGGAAGACCTTCTTGCGGATCTGCACCTGCAGGGGTGTGCCCAGCTTGGCGAATTCGGTCTTGACCAGAGCCATGCATACGCTCTTGTCGACCGAGAGGCAGTGGTAGCCGGTGGTGACTTCGCCCACCTGCTCGCCGGCCTCGTTGAGGACGGGGTAGCCATGGCGTGGGATGGCCTTGTCGGCCAGCTCGATGCCGATGATACGTGCGGGTGCGCCGTTGGCTTTCTGCTCGGCGAGTGCTTCCTTGCCGATGAACTCCTCTTTGTCGAGCTTGACGAAGATGGAGAGGCCGGCCATGACGGGTGTGATGTCAGCCGAGAGCTCGTCGCCATAGAGGGGTAGGCCTACCTCGAAGCGCAGTGTGTCGCGACAGCCGAGGCCGCAGGGCTTGCAGCGCCCGCTTTCGAGCAGTTTGTCCCACGCCTTTTGTGTGAACTCATGCGAGCCATAGATCTCGAAACCGTCCTCGCCCGTGTAACCGGTGCGTGAGATGATGATAGAGGAGCCCACCCCTAACCCCTCCCCAAGGGAGGGGGACTCTTTTCCGCTTGAGGCAATGTCGACATCCCCTTGGGACTCCCCTCCCTTGGGGAGGGGTTGGGGGTGGGCTACCACCTTTGCGGTATAGAACTTCAGCTCCTTGCACGGTAGGCCGAGGACTTCCTCTACAACAGCTTCAGCCTCGGGGCCTTGCACGGCGAGCTGCCCATAGTAGTCGCTCTGGTGTTCAAAGCGGATGTCGAAGCCTTGCATCTGCTGTTGCATCCACTCGACATCCTTGTCAATGTTTGCGGCGTTGATGACGAGGAAGAAATCATTGTCGCCCATCTTGTAGACGAGCAGGTCGTCGACGGTGCCGCCGTTGGGGTAACACATCATGCCATAGTAGATCTGGCCTACGGGAGCGCCGGCGACATCGTTGGTGAAGATGTGCTGGACGTAGCGCTCGGCCTCGGGGCCGGTGATGCGCACTTCGCCCATGTGGGAGACGTCGAAGACGCCGCAGTGCTGGCGCACGGCGTTGTGCTCGTCG
Source organism: Bacteroidaceae bacterium (assembly GCA_017429945.1). Taxonomy (GTDB): domain Bacteria; phylum Bacteroidota; class Bacteroidia; order Bacteroidales; family Bacteroidaceae; genus Physcousia. The sequence goes on along the minus strand of JAFRNY010000088.1, from coordinate 36,753 downwards.
GTGATGTTGGTGTACTGGATCGGCATGATGAACCCTCCGAAGGGCGACATCAGTGCGCCGAGTGCCACGTGGCGGTCATAGAGGCAAGTTTTCTTTTCCATAATATCGAAGCCCCCTCTCCGCAATCCCGGGAGAACCCGTAGCCTTTTCCCCCGAGGGGGCGAGTCGGATGTGTCTTGGCTGCAGAGGTTGTTGGGCCAAAGTTAGTGGTTATTGGGTTTATAGATGAATTCTGGATTTAAATACTCTTGTTCAATGGTCTCGATGGCCTGCACGTCCTGTGGCGTAAGCTCACACGTACGGTCGCAGAGGCGTTTGCGAATGAACGTGCGGAAGTCTTCGATAGAGATGCCTGAGTGCTCCTTGAGCAGCGTGATGCGCTGCCGAACGCTCTCTACGCCGTGCTTGTCGAGCTTCGTTCGTGGGGGCGTGATGGCTTGGAGCATGTGCTGCATATCGGTGTCGAAGAGCATAGTGCCGTGCACGATGCTGTGGCCCGGAATGTGGTAGAACGCGTTGCCCGACACCTTGCGACCGCCGATGAGGACGTCGTTGTTCTGCGTCGTGGTAGCTGCTATGCCAAGGTCGCCGAGCATGTCGGCCACCATCTGCATGTAGTGCGCGAACGTCGTCGTGACTTCGTCGGAGCGTGTGATGTAGCTCATCATGAGGTTTGAACGGTCGGCAAATACGCATCCGCCTCCGCTCTTACGGCGGTAGAAGGCGATGCCGTGGCTGCGGCAGTAGTCGAGGTTCACCTCGTTCTCGATGACTTGATTGCGCCCGAAGATCACCGTGGAGTCCACTTGCCACGTGAAGAAGAGGTCGTCGCCTTGGTTCTTTTCGCGTGCGAGAAATTCCTCCATCGCCAGAAAGAAGCTCAGGCGATGGTCTTCGGCATCGGGCAAAGTGACATAAATCATGTAAGGTTTTCGACTTTGGCCACAAAAGTAGCAAATCTCCGCGATAAAGCAGCAATCTTTGTCATTTTTTTTTGTTTTTAGCGCTGTTTTCCGTAGAAGTTGCCGTATCTTTGCCGCCGAATAAACAAAGTAGTGGATGAAAGATAAGATACTTTACAACTTTTACCTCATTGTCTTCGGTGCGTTGGCACTGTTGCCGCTCACGTGGCTCTACGTGCTGAGCGACGGTTTGTGCTGGCTGATGCTCCATGTGGTGCATTACCGTCGGGCCGTCGTTCGCGAGAACCTTCGGCGCGTGTTCCCCGACCGCAGCGATGGCGATCGTCGGGAACTGGAGGTGGCTTTCTACCGCCATCTGTGCGACGTGGTCGTAGAAACCATCAAGCTCCTGCACATTTCCGACGCAGAGTTGGCGCGGCGTGTGGAGCCGCACGGCATCGAGCTCGTGGATGAGTGTGTGCGCGAGGGCGTGCCTTGTTTTGTCCTTTGCGGGCACAACGGCAACTGGGAGTGGGCCGAGCAGATGTATAACTACTGCCCCGAAGAGCTCACCTGCTGCCAGATTTATCATCCCCTGCGCAACAAAGCTTTCGACCGTCTCATGCTCCGTCTGCGCAAGCGCTTCAACAGTGTTTGCATCCCTCAGCGGCGTACACTGCGCACCGTGTTGCGCCTGCGCAGCGAGGCTAAGCCGTTCCTCGTGGCTTTCCTCTCCGACCAGCACCCCGACGTCAGCGTACAAGAGTACTGGACAACGTTTCTTGGGCAGGACTCGGCCTACATCACCGGCGCCGAGGAGATAGGCCGCAGGATTGGCGCGCGCTTCATCTTCATGGATTTTGAAAAGCCCCGCCGTGGCCACTACCGAATCTCGTTGCACAAGATCGAGCCGGCCGAGGGCGAGGAGTTCCCCTATATGATTTCTTATCTGCGAATGCTCGAGGCTTCGATTCTCCGTCAGCCCGAGCTGTGGCTGTGGACGCACCGCCGCTGGCGTATGAGCCGCCAGGAGTACAACCGCCGGCAGGCTCAGAGGGCTAATCCGCGCATGGCGAAGTGAGCAGCTGACTGATGTCGAGAAAAGACTCAAGAGTTATGGCCAATACATCCTGATGATTAAAGCTAAAACAAGTTGTTTTACCTCAGAATCCTTAAGAGTATTGGCGATAACTCTTGAGCCTTTTTTGTGCAAGCCCTTGCAGCTTTGATGAAGACTGTTATTCCGTTTTCTCCATCTGCGATTTTTCGGGGAAACGCTTCTGCAGGAAGGCGGCAGCGAGGCGACGGTCTTCGTCGTTGGCATACTGCGAGTCGTTCATGCAGAAGAACAAGGGATTGTAGCGCTTGAATTTGGCGTAGTACTTTCGGTTGTCGATGTGGAAGCGGAATGAGGTGCGCTGGTTGACATAGCATAGATGGGCGCGCTTCTCTGCCAGCGGCACGTAAGAGTAGATGTTGCGTTGAATGTCATTTTCAGCGCGTAGGTGGTTGCAGAGCGTAGCGCTGATTTCTTTGTCAAACGTCTGTCTCGTGTATTCGTAGCTGCTTTTCAGATAGGCGTCGATGTTGTGATGCGCCTTACAGCTGAAGTAGGTGCCATATTTCTGCTCGACCAGCAAGGCGGCATTATGAATCGTCTGCTTGTAGTTCGACAGCTTTTTGCCCTGCACTTTCGTTTTGAACAGGATAGTCAGCTTCTTGGGGAATCTCCAGTTCATGCGCATGATAGGCAGAGAGTCTTTGGCAAAGAAAGTCTCGGGTGTCACGGGCTTATTGAGGTACATGTCGTCGTTGGCATAAAGGAAATGCTCGGCGAGCCCCGGAATCTTGTGCAGGTGGTGCTCAATCACTACGGAATTGAAGCAGGGCAGGCACTCCGGCGGCATGATCTCGGTGTGGTCCACAATTTGGATCTTCGAGTGCGAGGTGTCGAGCCACTGTGGCACCTGATTGTCGGTGACGATGAATATGCGGTGAATCCACGGGGCGTATTTTTCTATCGAGCGCAAGCTGTATCGGAGCTCGTCGTTGTCTTCATAGCGGCCCTTGCAGTTGACGTCCGCTGATGAGAGCGCGCCTGTGCTGGCTTGCCGTTTGGCTATCCACTTCGGGTCGTGCCCGTTTACCCAAAGATATACTAAATCTATGTCCATGTTTAGGTTTTAGGTTTTAGGGTTTATCGTTGAGGGTTGAGGGGGAATCGTTTAGGGTTGAGGGTTTATCTGTTCTCTGATATCGGGATAGTGCTCGAGGATGGCCTCCAAGGCCTGGGCGTTGCGGTCTGTTTGTCCTTTGAAATTAGTGGTTTTCAGCGACAGCGCCTTAGGCTTGTCCAGCCCCCGCGGCTTGTTGCGGCCAAACGGCACGGGAATGACGGGAAAGCCGTTTGCCACACCTGCCGCCCAGAACCAGATGTCGTCGGTGCTGGGCGCCAGACTTGTGAACAGCTCTTCGTCCATCATCTCCTGCTTCAGAGAATGTGGCGGGTAGAGCACGCCGCCCACGCCCGTCTGAAGGTTGAGGAAACTCCTGTGAATCCGCTTGAACAGGAAATCATACCAGCGGAACTTGCGCCAACGGCGATAGGGCTTGCCCAGCTTGATGCGTTTGGCGCGATGAGCCAGCACGGCATCGGGGACCAGTTCATGCAGCTCAAGCAAATCGCGGAGCATGTGGCGATGGTACTCGACATCGTCGTCGACGGTCACGATCACGGCCTCGGGGAAATCCGTGAGTGCCGGGATGAGCTTGCGGTAGGAGCGGATGTCGTGGTCGTAGTTCCTAATCTCAAAAATGGGATTCTGCTCTGCCAGCAATCTTAGGCTTTCGGGAATCTCGTTTTTGGGGAACTGGGAAAATGTCAGGTAAAGAATCAGTTTATCGGGGAGGACCGAACCTCTCAACAGCGACCGCACGGCCTCTGCTGCATAAGGAATAGCCGCCGGGAACGAGGTCATCGATACCACTACTTGCTGCTTTGCCATATTAACGGATTAACGGATTAACAAATTGACAAATTAACATGTGCCCGCGTCTTCTATGTCGTTAAGGTCGTACTGCTCGAAGTATTCCGAACGGACTGTCTTTTGCGTTCCGCTGGCTCTGCCGCGGGCCTGCTTCTCGAGGAATTCCTCATAAGACCTTACGGCATAATGGTTAATGCGGATGATGTCTTGCTGAGGCTCGCGCTCGCGGAAGTTTTTCGTCACGGGTTGCCCGTGGGAATCAGCTATTGAGCCCGATATCTTTGCCGCCTCGTGACAGCCGATCATCGTGAATACTTCGCGTGGGTTTATGATGCTTTTCACGTGCCGGTTGAGGCGATGGCCGGGCAGGGAGTGGAATCTGAAGCGCTCCATCATCGTGCCGGGGCTTTTGGTCTTATGTCCGCCGCTGCCATAGACTAGCCAGTTGATCTCTACAGCGGCGAAAGTTTCAAAGCGTTTCAGGAAGGCAGGTATCGAAGCGTCCTTGACGGGAACGATAAATTCGTCCAGGTCGATGAACGCAATCCAACGCGAGGCGAGCCGGTAGTGATCCAGACAATCGTCGTAGGCGGCCAGCTGGCGACGGTGGCCCGGCCAATATTTATATTCCACCACCCCCGAATCGATGTAGGGCTGCAATATCTCTCGTGTGCCGTCGGAGCTCTCGTTGTCGTAGATGTAGAAATGATCGACGCCCTGACTCAGGTGCCATTCAATCCACTCCTTGAAGTAAGGCCCCTCGTCTTTGGCGATGGCGCACACGGCCAGATAGTGCTCGGGGCGAGTCAGGTCGCTCCTCAGGCGCCTTTTCAGGCGTATGGCATTCACGGGACCAAACCTGAGTATTCCCCGCCATCGGTTGCGCGTCATCTTGTGAGGAATCAGTCCTGCAATTATTTCGGCTATAACCTTGTTCATAGTCTAAAGCTCAAAGATTGATTTCTCAGGTAATATCTGCTGGAACGATTGCCTTATATTTTCCATCACAAGTTCGTAGTTGCGGATGTGCACGTTGTCGTTAAGGCAGATGAGAGAGTACGACTGCCGGCGGATGGCTTTGGCGGCCTGCTTGGGGCGCACCATGAGCGGGAACATCTTTGTGTCGCGATATGTGTTGTAAGGCGTGAAGTCGCCCTTGCATATCTGCCACATGCGGAACAACTCGGGCGTGTAGTCTGTCAGCGCCCGGAACTTGTTGACTGATGTGTCGGTAAGTTCCGTTCCGGCGGCAGCCCACACTTCCTCGAATGTGGATTTCAAATAAGGCTGGGCATTATGTGGAACGCGCAGGGTTATGAATTTATCGTAGAACCAGAGGAAATAGTTCCATCGCGACCTCATCAAGCCATAACTCTTGTCGAACCATTTGTCGTGATGCTTAGCCATCACTTCTTTCTTGTCGAAGTGGCGGTTGATGATTCTGACGTTGTTCTTTATCCTCGTGTACCATTGCGACCATGACGGATTATACTTAAACACCGCTATGTCGCAAGGCAGGCCGTTCCTGAAGAAACGCTCCTGTGCGACATCGTTTATGATATAGAAATCATCGTTGAAGTACACGAAATGCTCGGCCAGCCCCGGAATTTTATGCAGATAGCGCTCGATGACCACAGAGTTGAACGTAGGCAGGAACTGCGAGGGAATAAAGTCTTCGTGGCTCACCAGATGGATCTTCGGGTTGCTCGTATCAAGCCATTCAGGCTTCTGACAGCTGGTGACAAAATGAATCTTACGCACCCACGGAGCAAACTTGGCGACCCCCCTGAACCAGTATTTCAGAAAGCCGTAGTCCCTGAAGCGCGCTTCCGAAACACCATTCTTGGTATTGTCCTTGTGGCCGGAATATTTCGAGAATTCAGATTGCCACTTAGGGTCGTTCATGTCAACCCATGTGATTACGAAATCGATATCCATTTTTTTCCTTGTCGCAGTGAGCATTATAATGTCGTAAGCCCGACGAAAGATAATCCGTTGAATCATTGGCCGTTCTTAGCGGCTGCAAAATTACAGCTTTTTTCTTTAAGGCCGAAGAATTCTTCAAGTTTTTTGATTCTAGGGCCTAATAATACATCATTGGAGGCACGAGAAAACCATAGTTGCTCGGCAATCAGCGAGCCTTTTGCAGAGGGCTTCTATGTCCAGCTCTTCGTCGGTAGGGGGAGGTAGATATTAAGCTAAAGCAAAAGCCGCCGCCCGCTTATGTTGCAGGCGACGGTTTTTTCGCGTTTTTGTAAACAAAAGAGAGTTTCCGGAAGTCTATCCGCTGATAGAGATCTCTCCGCAGAGCGGCCGTTGCATGCTCCTGCGGATGAAGGCGGGGTCGGAACTGAGGCCTCGCAAGTGCATAAGTTTTGCCGTTGCACATTCCACGGTGCCGTCGAAGCCGCTTATCACACCGGCATTCTTCAGGAGGAAGCCGCCGCTGTAGCGAGCCATCTCAACGGGGCCGGCAGCGCATTGTGTGATGTTGACGACGACGATGCCTTTGTCGCTGGCTTCCTGGAGCGCTGCCATCAGCCATGGCTGTTGAGGCGCATTGCCGCTGCCGTAGGTGCGCATGACCACGGCGTGGAGGTTGGGCGCGTTGAGGAAATAGCGCACCATTGTCTCTTCGATGCCAGGGTAAAGCGTGAACACCGCCACGCCAGTGTCCATCTCCTTGTGTGGCGTCATTGGGCGGTTGTAGTCGGGCTGGAGTATGAGTTCGTCGTGGAAGGTAATCTTGACGCCGGCATCGGCCAGGTGTGGGAAGTTGAATGTGTCGAAGGCGTTGAAGCCTTCGCTGTTGACCTTAGTGGAACGGTTGCCGCGCAGGAGCTTGCCACTGAAATAGATGCACACCTCCGGCACACGGGGATGACCGTCGGCGCCCTTGGCAGCGGCTATCTCTATGCTTGTGATGAGATTCTCGCGCCCGTCGGTGCGCAGCTGGCCGATAGGGAGTTGTGAGCCTGTGAGCACGACGGGCTTGGTGAGGTTCTCGAGCATAAATGAGAGTGCCGAGGCGGTGAACGCCATTGTGTCGGTGCCGTGGAGGACTACGAAGCCGTCGTAGTCGTCGTAGTGATCAACGATTATGTCTACGATGTGAGCCCACAACGAAGGGCTCATGTCGCTGGAGTCGATAGGCTTGTCGAACTGGTGGACGTCGACGTGTGCCGGAATATCTTGCAGTTCAGGCATGTGCGACAACAATAGCGCGAAGTCCAGCGGCTCGAGCACCCCAGTGGCGGCGTTTACGCCCATGCCTATAGTGCCTCCGGTATAGATTAGAAGAATGTGGGAAGACATATTCTGTTACGGTACAACTATTTTTGAATTGTTGTTGATGTAGAGCCCACGGCTCCGGACGTCGGACAGCCTACGGCCTGCCAGGTCGTAGAACTTTGAACTTTGACCATTGACCGTTGACCGTTGACCATTGACCGTTCTCACCTCCTCAATGCCGTCCTCGATGGGCTTTACGATGCCGCAGAGGCGGAGGTCGTCAACGTAGATGCGCGTCTGGTTGGCAGCGCCTTGATTAGCTGTCGTGGCCAGGCCGAGGCGAAAGGTCACTTCCGTTTCTTCGTCGAGCATGAATGGGATAGTCGTCCGTTGCCAGGTGTCGGCAGTGGTCGGGTAAGGGGCGTAGTGCTCTTGGTTGCCGATGACTACTCCGCAGAGCAGTGTGTTCACGTTGCCGCCCGTAGCCGCAATGACATTGGGCGCGGTGCGGCGGCTCTCGTTGGGGCAGGCGTAGCGCAGGTCGAAGCTGAGTTCGTACATGCCTGCGGGCAACGTAGTCGTCTGGCTTATGGCGTTTGTGCCAATGGTCCATGAATTAAGCACCGAGAGGCAGCGTGTGCCCACGCTCTCTTCGAAGGCGGCGGGCACGGCCATGATGCTGGCGCTGTTGCCGACATTGGAGGGCGAGACGCAGTACTGAGTGAAGCTGTAGGGCATGGAGTAGAGGAGGGCGTAGTTGCTGGCAGGCGCGAGGGTGCTCTCTGCCGTCCAACCAACTACGGGCAACACCTGTGGCAGCTGCGCGTTGGCGGCCTTGACCGTCTGCGTGTAGCAGGGGTTATAGGCTGTGCCGCCGAGGGTGATGTTGCCCGTGGTGCCCCACGTGACGTCCTCCTCGAAACTAGGGTTTACGATGTACTGCGCTGTGAGTTCGGGCAGAGCTTCCTCGGCCTCCTCAGCGTAGGCAGATATTTCGCCGTCGTCGAGGCGAATTATTGTAGTGCCTTCTACGACTAACTCTTTGCTCACGGCCTTGCCGTTGGCGAGAATAGTGACGGTGACGGTCTGCTTGTCGTCGTTGATGGAACGGATGTAGAGCTGTTGGTCATCCCAGGGGTTGAACATCTTGGCTGCCACACCCGAGCCTTTGATGTAAACGGTCAGCGGTTGCATGAGGGCGTGGTCGGCGTCGAGGGCGACGGTGGTAGTGCCGCGGCTGTCGGTGATGAAGGTCTCTGAGGCGAGCACGGGTGCTCCGTAGTCGGCGGTGAGGTCTTTGAGCTCAGCACGGTTCTTGCTGCCGCCGAGGTTTGCCACGAGGAGGTAGGGGGTGCCGTCGGCATCGGTAAAGCGGAGGCCGTTCCAGCCGTCGGGCAGCTGGTCGGCGAGGCTGGCGGCTTGTGCCTGGAGGGCTTCGGTCATGGCGGCGTCTGTGCGGCTGTAGTAGATGACGGCCGCGCGGTCCACGACTTTATCTTTGCTGACGCTCTGGTTGCCTTGCGAGTAGAGCGGGTAGAACTTGGCACACTGGATGCTGTTGTTCAGCGCGCGGTCGCCGAAAGCCATCTGGCCTGTGCCGCCGAGAGTGACGATGCCTACGGACTGGTCGATGTTGGCCCACTGTGTGGCGAAGGTCTGCGTGGCGGCTCCGTTGCCGGTGAACTCTCCTTCGGCAGTATAGATGGTGCGCTGTTCGGCGGTGAAGGGGTCGGTGGTGATGGCCAGCAGTCCGCCGCGGCGCCCGCTGATAGTGGCGTTCTGGAGTGCCTTGACGTTGTTGAGATAGACGACGGCGTTGCCCTTGGTGGCCGCGATGACGAAGCTGTTCTCGAGCGTGGCATCGTTGGTGTTGAGCCGGCCGTTCATCGTGAAGGCGTTCTCGTTGAGGTCGTAGACTCCGCTGACCGTAGGCGTGGCATTGGTGCCTCGGCCGCTTACGTTGTACCAGCCGATGAGGTTGCCCGTGTTGTTGGCGCGGAAGGGGCAGATGATCTTGTTGCGGTCGGGCGTCGTGTCGGTGAAATAGCCCGTGTAGCTCTTCAGGCCTGTGCTCCACGAGAAGGTGACGAAGCGGTCGGCCGACGAGGCGCGCACGATGTTTTGGCTACGGAAAATATATGCGTCCTGCTGGCGCGCCGAGAAGTCGTCCCACGTCGAGGGCTGGAGGTCGGCCGTCGAGGCGGCGAGATGCATAAGGTAAGTCATCATGACGCGGTGCCCCTCTACGCCCATGCGCCTCGGCCCAATGTCGCTGTTGAGGAGCCACGATCCGTCCTTTGTCGTCTGCTGGCGTGCCTTGATGTATTTGTAGGCCATATTCTCGAGCAGCAAGGCGTCGGCATCGCGGAGGAAGCAGGCGGCAGTGGAGTAACTGGTGATCTGGTCGAAGAGGAAGAGGCTCCAGTCGTTGCCGTTGGGCATGGCCAGTTCGCCGTCGGCCAAGGCCAGGCGCTTGAGCACCAGGTCGAAGACCTCCTGCTGGTTGTGCATCAGGGCGTTGGTCTTCCACTTCTGTTCGCCGCCTTGGAAGAGGAGCAGGGCCAGGTGTGCCTCGCCCAGTTCCTGCATGACGACGTTCTGGTAGGAGGTGTGGAAGAGGTTGTGGTTCTGCAGCGTGTAGTCGTCGTAGAGGTTCTGTCCGCGGTAGTAGTCGGCCACGGTCTTTTGGTCGTAGGAGGGGTCGATGACGGTCTGGTCGGCGGCGTCGTCAACCTGCGAGTAGCTGTTGATGGCGAAGGCTCGCAGGCGGTCGAACCATCGCTCTGCCAGCGCGTCGTTGGGATAGAGGCCGAGGGCGCAGGCCAGCACGTCGGCCTCCCAGCCGTTCTCTTCGGCCTTGGTGTCGCCGGCATAGCCTGTGGGGATTGAGCGTCCGAGCTCGTAGTTGCATTCCGCCTTTACCATATTATATATATATGTGCGCTGCGCGTCGGTGAGCTGGTCGTCGAGGAAGTGTGCGGCGAAGCAGAGGCTCATGGTCCACAGCGAGCTCTCCCAGGTGTTGTCCGAGGTCGATGTGCTGCCCCAGTAGGCGTTGTTCGACGTCACCTTCAGGCGGTTGGCTTTATGCGTGGAGTAACCGAAGACGAGGCTTCGCATGGCCATATCCTTGACTTCGTCCCACGTGATGTCGTCGGGCAGTGTGACCTTGCCTTGGGCGTATTTGACGAGGAAGGCTGAAATCATCGCGAAGTCGGCATTGGTGCGCACGCCGTCCTCGTTGCTCTGTCCGGCGCTGTTGCCCTTGAAATAGCCGCAAGCCTCGCCGACGGAATTGGGCGCCTGACACTGAAACCAGATCGACTTGGCATACTGCATCGAGCGCGCCAGCATCTCGAGCAGGTCCTGCATCATCTCGGCCTCGGGCACGAAGTCGTGCGTGATAACGCCCTCGGTGAACTGCGTCACCTCCGGCTCGGGGTCGGGCGTGTCGTCAGGAAGACGTGTGAGACGGAAGTCGTCGAGGGCGATCTGGCTGCCGCCGCTGACCCATGCGATGTCGGTGGCTATGGTGATTGCCGAGGCTTCGGTGAGGGTGAAGCGGAGGCTGACGTCCTTCCAGGCTGCTGCGTTCATACAGCCTGCCGAGCCGTGGTCGAAGGTGATGGTGGCGTTGCCGAGGCTCTTCGTGCCGCCTTTCACCTGCACGGTGGCGCTACTGCCGCCGTTGGCATAGAAGGCTTTGGCCTTGAGCGTGAGCGCATACTTACCGGCGGGCAGCGCCTTGGAGGTTGTCTGGGTTATGGTGCTGGCTCCGTTGTTCCAGCCCATGCGCTGGAAGAGGGCGTACTGCCCGTCGGCGATAGGCGTCTTGCCGAAGTTGTTGTCGGTGAAGCAGTCGGCGGTGATGAGCAACTGCTTGTCGGGGCGCGTGGTGGTCCAGCCCGTGATGGCGCTGACGTCCCATCCGCGCAGGCCGTCGCTGCTCTCGCTCTTCTTGACGGCGTCTGTGCAGGCAGCGGCGTCGTCCTCGAACGAGGGATTTGTGATGAATTCGGCAGTGACGTCGGACTGTGCCACTGCGGCTGTTGTAGCCAAGGCTGTTAGTGCGGCAGCCAGTATCTTTGCTTTTATTCTCATAGACAATGTTTTTCTGTTTTATGGCTCCAAAGTTACATATTATTCTTATATACAGTATTACGTCGGCAAAAAAAATGCCAGTCGAAGTCATATTTTTCTCTTTTCATTTTTCCATTTACACTTTTATTACTACCTTTGCGCCCGCTTTCGCCCGTGTGATGGCGAATGAAGCAAAATTTATTAACTTCATTTAGAGTAACACAAAACTTTTACGAAATGAAAACAATCGAAATCAAAGGCACAGCACGTGTCGCCGGCGGCAAGAAGGCTGCCAAGCAACTGCGCAAGCAGGGCATGATTCCCTGCAATATCTATGGTGAGCTCAAGGACGAGCAGGGCCTGCCCAAGGCCGTAGCTTTCGCTGTCAGCGAGGGCGAGCTCCGCAAGCTCATCTACACTCCCGAGATCTACACCGTAAAGCTCGACGTCGATGGTCAGCAGTGCCTCGCTATTCTCAAGGAGGCTCAGTTCCACCCCGTCAAGGATCACGTGCTGCACGTTGATTTCTATCAGATAACCGACGAGAAGCCCATCGTCATGGAGGTGCCTATCAAGCTCAACGGTCTCGCAGCAGGCGTCAAGGCTGGTGGTAAGCTCGCTGCCAGCGTCCGCAAGCTCAAGGTTAAGGCTGTTCACACTGCCATCCCCGAGCGCCTCGACATCGATGTCACCAATCTCGAGCTCGGTAAGACCATCAAGGTCGGCGAACTCAGCTTCGAGGGCCTCGAGCTCGTCACTTCGCCCAGCGTCGTAGTATGCCAGGTTAAGATGACTCGTAACGCCCGCAGCGCCGCTTCGGCTGCTGAGGAGGCTGAGGCATAAAAACCTACCCCCAGCGGACTCTCCCCCCGCCCTCCCTGTTAGGGAGGGAGCAATTACCTCCAAGAAAAGATATGAAGACGCAAGGAACACTCAAGGGCTTTGCGTCTTCATCTTATAAATAACCATAACCTTTTCAAGGAAATCTCAACTACACACTCCACGCTAAAGCGTAGCGACCTGCCAACTGTCAACTATTAACTATTAACTATTAACTCCCCTCTAACCCTTCATCCCCCTAATGTTCTCCTTTCTGAAGAAACTCTTTTCCAAAGATACCACACTCCCCCTTGAGGGGGAGCGGGGAGGGGGTCTTCCTATGGAAAAATTCCTTATCGTGGGCCTTGGTAATATAGGCCCGGACTACGAAGGCACGCGCCACAACGCCGGTTTCCGCATCGTCAATGCCTTGGCCGCTTCCGTCAATGAGGACAAGGGTCGCGAGACCGTGTGGGAGGACCGCCGCTACGGCTTCGTCACGCGCATCAGCGTAAAAGGCCGTCAGCTCATCTTGCTCAAGCCCAGCACCTTCATGAACCTTAGCGGCAACGCCGTGCGTTACTGGATGCAGCAAGAGAAGATCGAACTGGAGCATCTGCTCATTTGCGTAGACGACGTGGGGCTGCCATTCGGTCAACTGCGCATGAAGCCCGCAGGCAGTGATGGCGGCCACAACGGCCTCAAGCATATAGCTCAGACGCTTGGCACTCAGCAGTATGCCCGTCTGCGTTTCGGCATCGGTCACGACTACTATACCGGGCAGCAGGTCGACTACGTACTCGGCCGCTTCAGCCCCGAGCAGGAAGAGCTCATCCCAGAGTGCACTAAGACTGCCGCAGCGGCCATCAAGACGTTCTGCCTCGCTGGCATTCAGATGGCGATGAATCAGTTGAATAGAAAGAAGAAGGAGACCCCCTCCCCGCTCCCCCTCAAGGGGGAGAGTGGTCACCTTCAAGAAGAGTCAACAGAACTAAACGAAAATAATTTATAAATGCCAAACAAATCCCACCAAAAGCCAAATCATTCCACTCTCCCCCTTGAAGGGGTACGGGGAGGGGGTCTTTCCATGACGGGAGGGGTCGGGGGTGGGTCTGTAGCTGCCGGCCCTGTTGCCCGCATCGACAAATGGCTCTGGGCCGCCCGCATTTTCAAGACGCGCTCTATGGCCGCTGCCGCTTGCAAGAAAGGGCAGGTCAGCATAGGCGGTGCGCAGATGAAACCTTCGCGAACAGTCAAGGCCGGCGATGTCGTCGATGTGCGCAAGCCGCCCGTCACCTACAGTTTCCGCATTCTCCAAGCCATTGAGCACCGCGTGGGTGCCAAGCTGATCCCCGAGATCCTCGAGAACGTCACAGCCCCCGAGCAGTACGAACTGTTGGAGATGAACCGCATCAGCGGTTTTGTGGGCCGTGCGCGAGGCACCGGGCGCCCCACGAAGAAAGAGCGCCGTGCCCTCGACGACTTTGATACACAAACGTCTGATATCCCAATCTTTTTCAGCGACTTCGATTTCGACCTCGGCGATGATGACGATGAAGATGAGGCATGATGAAATCAAGTCTATCGGCGATTGGAAAATGCGACCGGTTGAATCGGCCTATGCAACCGCATGAATCGGCCTACGCAACCGGTTGAATTGGCTTATACGACCGCATGAATCGGCCGAAACAACGGGTCGCATGAGTTGGACCACCGATGTGGAACATCTCATGTGACCTGCTTGTTTCGGCCGTCGTCTTTCTTCTGCCTAAACTAATATGCAGTCATAAGGAGTGGCTTACATGGCGAAAGCGTTGAAGCCGCCGTCGACGACGGCCACGGCGCCGGTGACGAAGCGCGAGGCATCGGAGATAAGGTAGTGAATAGTGCCGCAGAGCTCCTCGGGCTGGCCCATACGCCCGAAGGGCGTCTGGCGAATGACGTCGCGGCCGCGCTCGGTGTAGCTGCCATCGGGATTGGTGAGGAGTGCGCGGTTCTGTTCGGTTATGAAGAAGCCTGGAGCGATGGCGTTGACGCGAATGCCCTCGCCGAACTTGCGGGCACACTCGGTGGCCATATATGCTGTGAAGTTACTGATGCCCGCCTTAGCGGCAGCATAACCGCAGACGCGCGTCATGGGACGGAAGGCTGCCATCGACGAGAAGTTGACGATGGCGCCGCGGCCCTGTTCGACCATCGGGCGTAGGAAAACTTGAGTGGGAATGACGGTGCCGGTGAGGTTGAGGTCGAGCACGGTCTGGAACTGCGCCGGGTCGAGGTCGAAGAATGTTCGGTCGGGCGGAATTGTGGCTCCTGGCATATTACCTCCTGCAGCGTTGAGCAAGGCATCTACGCGACCGTAGCGCTCGAGAATCTCGGCGCAGTTGCGCTCCAACAGCTCACGATTGAGTACGTCCGTGACCATGAAACAGGCTTCGCCGCCAGCGGCGACGATGTCGGCCACGATGGTATCACCCACTTCTTTCTTACGTCCGAGAATGACTACCTTGGCGCCTTCGCCGGCCAGGTATTTGGCGATGGCGCGGCCGAGCACGCCTGTGCCGCCGGTGATGATGACGACGTGATCCTTAATCAAAAAAAGACCCCCTCCCCGCTCCCCCTTTAGGGGGAGAGTGGGATGTGATTGACTAATTGTGTTCTTGTCCATTGTATTCTTCATTTTTCATTTTTCACTTTTCATTTTTCACTTCTCACTTTCTCTAGGGTGGCTATGACGCCTTGCATTTGCGCCATGGCGAACATGCGTCCGAGGAACGAATATCCGGCGTTGTAGCCGCGCGCTTCGTCGCCCAGCATGGTGCGGCCGTGGTCGACGCGGAAGGGGAGAAGGCTCGCCCCCGACTGAGAGGAAGGTGAGAGCCCCCGGGCAGATTCTTCGTTCATGAAGATGCGGCACAGTTCTATCAGGTCGGCGCGTCCGCCGAGGTGGCTGGCTTCGGTGAAGTCGCCGTTGGGGAAGATTTGGCAGGAGCGCAGGTGAATGAAATGTGTGCGGGGCGCAAACTCGCGTGCCATGGCTGTGACGTCGTTGTAGGCTCCGGCTGAGAGGCTGCCGGCGCAGAAGGTGAGGCCGTTGTGAGGGTCGGGCACGGCATTCAGCAGCCAACGAATATCTTCGGCTGTGCGCACAATCCTAGGCAGCCCGAGAATCTCGATGGGCGGGTCGTCGGGGTGGACACACATATTGATATTACACTCGTTGCAGACGGGCATGATAGCCTCGAGGAAGTAGCGCAGGTTGGCGCGCAGCTGTGCCTTGTCGATACCACGGTAGAGTGCGAGCAACTGGCGGAACTTCTCAATCGGGGCCTCGTCGTCCTCGCGGAAGTTGCCGCTGACGAAGCCCTGGGTCTTGATTACGATGTTCTCCACAAGCTGGTGCTCGCGCTCGGGCGTCATTACCTTCGCGAGTGCGTCGGCTTCGGCGAGTATGTCGCGCGGCTCACCTGTGGGCGACGGCGTTGGCGTGCGTGCCCAGTCCTCGCGTGCGCCTGCGCGTTGTAATATATATATGTCGAAGTAGGCAAACTCGGCATACGAGAAGAAAAGGTTCGACGAGCCGTCGGTGTTGGGGTGGAGGAGGTCGGTGCGCGCCCAGTCGAGCACGGGCATGAAGTTGTAGCAAACGGTGCGGATGCCTTCGGCCGCGAGAGCGCGTAGGCTCTGCTTGTAGATTTCAATCTGGGCATCGCGGTCGGGACCGCCGTATTTGATTGTCTCGGTCACGGGCAGGCTCTCTACGACGCTCCATCGCAGACCTGCCGCTTCGATATATTCGCGGAGAGCGCGGATCTGCTCGCGCGTCCAAACTTCTCCGAGTGGCACATCGTGCAGTGCCGTCACAATACCTTCAACGCCTATCTGGCGCAACATCGTGAGCGTAATCTTGTCCTTCGGACCAAACCATCTCCAAGTTTTTTCCATAATATAAGGTTCTTGTTTTCTTATGGGCTATAGTTATGTTTCTCAGTCACCGTGGGGCGGCAAATGCTGCGCATACAGCCTGGCGGACGTGAATGTCCTGATGCGTGTCGGTCAGCAGGCCTGTGCGCGTGTCGCGGGAGAACACCTGAATTTTGTCGCTGTCGCGGCAGCAGCAGAGCAGGAAGCGACCGTTGGGCGTAATGCTGAATTGGCGCGGATGAGCTCCTGTAGGCTGGTAAGCGATGCGGGTGAGCAATCCCGAGTTGGTATCTACGGCGAAGATGGCTATGCCTTCGTCGCGCAGGCGATTGCTGGAGTATAGGAACCTGCCGTCGGGACTAATATGTACGTCGGCGCCTCCGCGGGCTCCTGCGCTGTCCGAAACGATTTCCTGAATCTGTTGCAACCGCCCGTCGGAGTAGCGGAATGCCGTCACCCGCCCCGAGAGCTCGCTCATGAGGTAGGCAAAGCGCCCGTCGTTGCTGAACGCCAGATGGCGTGGTCCGGAGTCGGGGCTGACGCGTGCTGCCGTGCCGTTGGCCACCACCGTCTGTCCTCTAAGGCTGAACGAGAGAATGCGGTCGGCGCTGAAGTCTGTGGCCAGGACGTAGCGCCCGTCGGGCGTGAAGCAGGCACAGTGAACGTGGGGCGCTGCCTGTCGCGAAGCATCTGGGCCGCCGATATTTCCCAAAAAACGTGTGGCAAGGGACGCCTGCCGTCCGTCAGCACTAAGGCGGAACGCGCTCATCGAGCCTCCGGAGTAGTTGGCCGTGACAGCTATACGTCCGTTCGTGGCGACATAACAAGGGTCGGTGCCGGCGGTAGGCGTTGTAGTAAGAAGCCTCAAGCTGCCATTGCTCTTCACGTCTACGATATTCAGCGAGGCTTGCTCATCAGCAGTCTCGCTGACGACATAAGCCGTGCGCCCGTCGGTTGACAGGGTGAGGTACGACGGATTCCTCATCGCGAGCGAGTCCAAAGCCTCGGCCTTTCCCGTCGCCTGGTCGAATGTGAAGGAGTATATGCCCTTGCTCCCGTTGCCTGTGTATGTGCCTACCAGGAGCATTATCTTCTCTTGAGCCTGCAGGGAGCAGCCTCCGAGCAGTAGCGAGATCATGGCGAATGTATTTCTCATCGTGTTAAGTTGCCAGATGTAAGTTGTTGTTTAAGAAGACGTCGGGAGTGTAGCGGTGATTATTCGTCAGTGGGGAAACAGCCGTTCAGCCGTCGCCAGTCGGCAAGTACATTCCATATGCCGTCCTCCGAGAGCACGCCGCGCCGCAGGTCGCGTGGCAGTAGGCCTGCTTCGTCGTCGGCGAAATCTTGTCGCCATAGCTCACTGCCGTAGTAGGCGTCGAGCGCTTCGGCAGCCTCCCGGGCTGCGTCACGCTGGCGCAGCGCTTCTGTCATGGCCGCCACGGCACTGCGCACAGCCTCTAGGTGCTGCTCCATTTGTCTGATTCTGTCTATTTGTCCGTTATTCATAATAAATGGTTTTGACCGCAAATATACACCTTTTCCTGTAAACGTGGCCGTGAATGTTCACGTTTTTTGTTTTTTTAAAAGAAGAAAAGCCTCTGGTTAATATAAAAGCTTGTATATTTGCGCCCAGATAGACAAAAGAAGCTGAATTTGATCATGAAAAAGACTATGAAATGGATGCTTGCCGCCATCCTCACCATCTGCGGCACTCTCGGCGCTCAGGCTCAGGTCATGAAAGCGGCCGACTTGGAGAAATATGCCAAGGAACGCTATGGCGACAAATGGCTTGATGCTGCTGCGAATCTGGCCAAGCAACTGACGCTTGACAAGAACCAGAGCCTGACATATCAAGAGGTGGTGCAGGCTCCCGGTAAGACTAAAGACCAACTCTACGTGGCCCTCAACTACTGGGCTACGGCGACCTTCAAGGACAAGCAAGCTATTACGCTCAACGACAAAGAGGCTGGTTGTATCATCATCTCAAGCACCATACAGAACATCGTGGAGCACATGGGAACGGTCAATAAGTACTCCGTCAGCATCACGCCCATCATACGCCTTGATATCAAAGAAGGACGTGTGCGCGTAACCTACACCGTGCAGAACTACGATATCCTGGCCGACATCAGCGGCGGCTGGCTCAGTATCCCCGACAAGCACGACAAGACCTATGGCGACTCAAAGCGCAAGGCCGACGACAAGACGAATGCCAATCTCTACGATGAGCGTTGGGAGATTGCGCGCCACTATCCGTTCGTGGAGAAAGATGCGCAGAAGCGCACCTGCGCCAAAGCCCTTGTCATGACTCATGCCTACTCCAATGCCATTATCGACAAGGTCGAGGAGGCGCTGAAGAACGGTATCGTGGGCAATGAGGACGACGACTGGTGACGATCGGCCATCGCTATCGCAGTCAGGCTCTTGGCCTAAATGAATCTTAAAGCCCGCTCAATCGTTGTGATTGAGCGGGCTTTTATCGTTTAGTTCAACTTGCGAAAGCAAGCGGAGATTGCAAAACGGGAATCTTTTATCTTACGGCTATCGCAGACGTGTCGCGGTCATACCGTCACGGGCTTATATCGGGGAACGAGAATTTTCATGCAGGCCCAGGCGAAGAGGTAAGCCACGGCACAGTAGCAGAAGACAATCATGTAGCCGCCATCTTTACCCTCGAAGCCGAGGAAATGGAAGGCCGGGCCCTTGGCCGCACAGTGGTCGAAGAGGATTCCTGCGCCCCAGTTCACGATGAACGAGATGATGCCGCCCGTCATTGTGCCAATGCCGGTGATGGTGGCCACGGCCGATTTGGGGAACATATCGCCGATGGTGTTGTAGAGATTGGCCGACCACGACTGGTGGCCCGCACCGGCCAGTCCGATGAAGATGGCTGGCCACCAGGCGCTATAGGTTCCTAAAGGTTGGGCCAGCAGTGCGCAGACGGGCAGGAATGCGAACATTAGCATGGCACGCAGGCGGCCGGCGTAAGGCTCCATACCCCGGCGTACCATGAAGTATTTGGGCAGCAGGCCTCCAGCCACGATGCTCACGAGGGTGATTATGAGATAGACAACGAAAAGGAGCGTGGCGCCCATGGCCGAGTCGGTGCGGTAGCCGTACTGGTCGCTGAAATAGGCCGGTGCCCAGAACAGCAGAAACCACCAAACGCCGTCGGTGAAGAACTTACCGCAGATGTAAGCCCATGTCTGGCGGAAACTGAAACAGCGAAGGAGGCTCATCCCTCTCTCCCTTTCCGTGCTATGCTCGCCTTCGCGTGGCTCGTCGTCCTGATTGATATATGCCAGTTCGGCTTCGTTGACGTGCGGACTGCGGTCGGGGCGATCGTACATAGCCCACCATAAACCCATCCACAGGAAACCGAGGCCGCCGATGATGATGAAGGCCCACTCCCAGCCGTAGGCTTTCGCCAGGAACGGTACAGACAGTGGCGCCACGAGAGCGCCTACCGACGAGCCGGCATTGAAGATGCTTGTGGCCAGGGCGCGGTCTTTTTTAGGGAAATACTCTGTCGTGACTTTTATGGCTGCGGGGAAGTTACCGCTCTCGCCGAAGGCCAAAACCATACGGCAGGCCATGAACAGCCACACCGACGTCGTAGAGATAGCCAGCGCCAGCGCGCTGCCGCCCTCTACGGCGCGCAAGGCAGCGGCGCTCTCGAGACCATGTATGTGCATAGTCAGGAAACCGCAGAGAGCGTGCATGCAAGCGCCTATGCTCCAAACGAATATGGCTATGAGATAACCGCGTTTGGTGCCGACCCAATCGATGAACTTGCCAGCGAAGAGGCTTACGAAGGCGTAGAAGAGTGAGAAGGTGGCGGCTATGGTGCCATAGTCGGTGTTGGACCAATGAAATTCTGGCGCTATGAAGTCTTTCCACGTCAACGAGAGAACTTGGCGATCGAGATAGTTGACCGTGGTGGCCATGAAGAGGAGCGAGCAGATGACCCAGCGCCATGAGGTTGAGGATTTTTTCATTGTCGGAGTATTCGGAGTGTTCGGAGTGATCTGATTAATCAGAGTAATCGGAGTATTCGGATTAATCGGAGTATTCGGATTAATCAGAGTAATCAGAGTATTCAGAGTAATCGTTTAGAGAGAAGAGACTATTCAGAAACTGAAGTAAGCCTTTGCGTTGTTGTAGCAGATATCCTCTACCATCTGCCGCACGCGCTGTTCCTCGTAGCCGCTGAAGGGCAGGAGGCCTTGTTCGATATCGTTGCCGAGCAGGTTGCAGAGAGTGCGGCGGAAATATTCGTGGCGGGGATATGAGAGGAAGGAGCGGCTGTCGGTGAGCATGCCTACGAAGCGTGAGAGCAGTCCGAGCTGCGAGAGGGTGTTGAGCTGGCGCTCCATACCATCTTTCTGATCCATGAACCACCAGCCAGAACCCCACTGAATCTTGCCAGCCACGCTGCCGTCCTGGAAGTTGCCTATCATTGTGGCCAACATGGCGTTGTCGGCAGGATTTATGTTGTAGAGGATAGTGCGTGCCAGATGTCCTTCGTAGTCGAGTTGGTCGAGGAAGCGTGCCATGGCCTGCGCCGTTCGCGCGTCGCCTATGCTGTCGCAGCCAATGTCGGGCCCGAGCTGCTGAAAGAGGCGAGTGCAATTGTTGCGCAGCGGACCGTAGTGGTATTGTTGGACCCAATCCGTCTCGGCGTCCTGCACGGCAAAGAAGTAGAGCATAGCTGATTTGAACTTGCGGATTTCCTGCTTCGTGAGTTCAGCGCCGTTGAACGCGTTATTAAATATAACGGATATTTCCGAGTCGGTGTAAGGCTCGGCATAAAACTCCTCGATGCCGTGGTCGCTGAGGCGGCAGCCTTCGGCGTGAAAGAAGTCGTGGCGGCGCTGCAGGGCGTCGGTGAAGTCGGCGAAAGTGCGTATGTCCACGTCGGCCGCTTCGCCTAATCGCTTGACGTACTCTCCAAAAGCCTTGGGGTTCTCTACTCCCATGGCTTTGTCGGGGCGCCAGGCGGGCAGCATCTTTATCTCGAAACCACTCTCGCGGACGGCGCGGTGGTGGCGCAGGTCATCGACGGGGTCGTCGGTGGTGCAGACCATCTCTACGTTGTAGTGGCGCATCAGTCCTCGGGCCGTGAAGGCGGGGTCGTGCTGTAGGCGGTCGTTGCAGGCATCGTAGATTTCGCGCGCTGTCTGGGGGCTCAGACGCTTGTTGATGCCGAAGGCCGTCTTCAGCTCGAGGTGTGTCCAGTGGTAGAGTGGGTTGCGCAGGCAGTAGGGCATGGTCGCAGCCCAGGCCTCGAACTTTTCCCAGTCTGAGGCGTCGCCTGTGATGAGGCGTTCGTGCACACCATTGGTGCGCATGGCTCGCCATTTGTAGTGGTCGCCGCCGAGCCATAGTTCCGTGATGCTCTGGAAACGATAATCATCGGCCACCATTGCTGGGTCGAGGTGGCAATGGTAGTCGATGATTGGCTGTGGCGCGGCATGACGATGGTATAGTTCCTGCGCGATGTCGGTCTCGAGCAGGAAGTTCTCGTCCATAAACGCTTTCATGTCTGTCGTCAGATTATTCAGCAACGATACGGCAGATGTTCACCACCGTGTGCATGGCTTTCTGCATCGATTGAATTGGCACGAACTCGTGGCGGCCGTGGAAATTGAGTCCGCCGGCAAAGATGTTGGGGCAGGGGAGGCCTTTGAACGAGAGCTGCGCGCCGTCGGTGCCGCCACGTATGGCCTTGACCTTACACTCCATGCCCGCTTCTTCGATGGCGCGGCGTGCAATGTCGATGATGTGTTCCTTGCCTTCAAGTTGCTGCTTCATATTATAGTATTGGTCACGAATGTCGGCGGTGACAACGCCTGCGCCGTAGCGCTCCTCGAACACGGCCACGAGGTCCTCGACGTGAGCCTTGCGCTCCTCAAAGCGTTGGCGGTCGTGGTCGCGTATGATATAGTTGAGGGTGGCTTCCTCTACGGTTGCTTTGATGCCGGTGAGGTGGTAGAAGCCTTCGTAGCCTTCGGTGCATTCGGGCACTTCGTCCTTAGGCATCGCTTTGACGAAGTCGGCTGCGATGAGACATGCGTTGCGCATCTTGTCCTTGGCGTAGCCTGGGTGAACGTTAAGGCCTTTGATGTGGATAGTGGCGGCTGCGGCGTTGAAGTTCTCGTACTCCAGCTCGCCCACTTCTGAGCCGTCCATAGTGTAGGCCCATTCGGCTCCGAATTTCTCAACGTCGAAGAGGTGAGCGCCGGCGCCTATCTCCTCGTCGGGGTTGAAGGCTATGCGTACGCGTCCGTGCTCGATCTCTGGATGCTCCATAAGGAATGCCATGGCCTCTACGATCTCTGCAATACCGGCTTTGTCGTCGGCGCCGAGGAGTGTGTGGCCGTCGGTCACGATGAGGTCTTCGCCCACGTGGTCGAGCATTTCGGGGAACATCTTGGGTGAGGTGACTATGCCCTCGTCGGCATCGAGCACGATGTCGCCGCCGTCGTAGTTACTGACTATTCGCGGGTGAATGTCGGCTCCCGAGCAGTCGGGGCTGGTGTCGTAGTGTGCGATGAAGCCGACTGTAGGCACTTCGGCGGGCACGTTGGAGGGTAGGGTGGCGTAGATGTAGCCCTGCTCATCCATCTCCACCTCTTCGAGGCCCATCTCCTCGAGCGTGTCGGCCAAATGGCGTGCGAAGATGAGCTGTTTGGGCGTGCTAGGGCAGCCCTCAGCCTCCTCAGAGGATTGGGTGTCGTAGGAAACGTAGTCGAGGAAGCGGGCAATCAGACCCCCTCCCTGCTCCCCCTCCGCTCGGCTCGAAGAGACGCTTGACCCTTCAGGAGTGGGGTATGTGGAATGTATTTGACTGTTTGTTGTTGTATCCATAGTTAATTATACAAATGCTTGCTCAGCTTGAATGGTAACCTACCTCCCCTCCCTGATGGGAGGGGTTTGGGGTGGGTCTTTTATTTGACTTCCCACCCCAGTGCGCTGGCTCCGAGCACGGCAGCTCCGGCGCCATCGAGTTCGCTGACGATGAACTTGGCCTTATCGCGGAAGATGCGGAGGACGCTCTCGTCGTAAGCTTTCTTGATGGGGTTCATGATGAGGTCGCCGGCCTTGGTCAGTCCGCCGAAGAAGATGAAGGCTTCGGGGCTCGAGAACGCAGCGAAGTTGGCGCATGCTTCGCCCAGTATGCGGCCCGTTTCCTCGAAGATCTGCTTGGCCACCTCATCGCCTTTGCCGGCAGCTATGGCCACATCTTTCGATTCAATCTTGTCGAGCGGAATCTCGCGCAGGATTGTGGGCTTGTCGGTCTTCTCAATAATCTCGCGAGCGGTGCGTGCCACGCCGGTGGCCGAGCAGTAGGCTTCAAGGCAACCCTTGCGGCCGCAGCCACACTGACGGCCGTCCTTCTCCACGATTACGTGACCGAGCTCGCCGGCCATACCGTCGCAGCCCAGCACCATCTGCCCGTTGACGACGATGCCTGAGCCTACGCCCGTGCCGAGGGTGATCATGATGAAGTTCTGCATGCCGCGGGCTGCACCATACTGCATCTCTCCCATGGCGGCGGCGTTGGCGTCGTTTGTAAGGCGCACGGGTATGCCGAGGCGCTCCGAGAACATCTGTGCGAGAGGTATTTTGCCCTTCCAAGGCAGGTTGGGCGCGAATTCTATGCTGCCGCTATAGTAGTTGCCGTTGGGGGCTCCAATGCCCATTGCATGTATCTTCTCAATACCGCCTACCTGTTCGATGATAGGCTGTAGGGCTGCCACGCAGTCGTCTACGTATTGGTTCACGTCGCCATGTCCGGCGGTCTTCACACGTGTCGAAGCAATAATGTTGGCATTTTGGTCTACGATTCCGAACTCAGAGTTGGTGCCTCCGAGGTCGAGTCCGATTACATAAGGTTTCTTTTCCATAGTTGTGTTTGAGATTAAGTTTTGGTTGTTGTTTGTCAGGTTGTTATGATTGATGTCGTCGCCCCGGCATGTGCGGGGAACAGGCTCAAGGGTTATGGCTAAAGCCCTAATGGTTATGCCGATAACCGTTGAGGCTTTCGGCCTAAAGTCCAGGGCCTTTTGTCATGCCTTGCCGGGATGCCTGTTTCTTAGGGCCAAGGCCTTTATCAGACATTTCAAGCGTCAAAGATATAAAAAGTTTTGTTTTATGAGAAAGAATTTTATGAAAAAACGCATTTTCAGTAGTGAAGTAGGCCTTTTCTGCTAAAAAGTTTTATAAAGTCGAAGAAAATTGAGAACTTTGCAAACAAAATAATGTGGTTTGAACATATAACGATATTAGATCTGACCGTCAAGGGACTCTTGGTGGGCGTTTTGGCAAGCGCTCCTATGGGTCCTGTAGGTGTCTTGTGTATTCAGCGTACCCTGAACAAAGGCCGTTGGTACGGCCTCGTCACAGGCTTAGGCGCTGCGCTTAGCGACATCCTTTATGCCGTGGCCACGGGTGTTGGCATGAGCTTCGTCATCGACATCATCGAGGACCCTCAAAATATGTACTGGCTCCAGCTCTTGGGCAGCGTGCTGCTCTTCGGCTTCGGACTCTACACCTTCAGGACAAAGCCTCAGTTGCGACCCTCGTCTAATAAGAAGGGCACGCTGGCCCACAACGGTCTTACCGCCTTCCTCGTCACCTTGAGCAATCCTCTCATAGTATTCCTCTTCCTGGCATTGTTCGCACGCTTCACTTTCGTCGTGCCTGATCATCTGGGGCAGCAGATACTGGGATACATATCAATATTCTTAGGTGCGATGCTTTGGTGGTACGGTCTTACATATATAGTCGACAAACTTCGCACGACATTTGATCTCAATCGCATAGGCCTGATCAACCGTATCATCGGTATGGCCGTTATGGTGGTCTCGCTGTTGGGATTGTTTTCAACATTGCTGGGCTTGACTCTGTATTAGGGTTTAGCGTTTAGAGTTTAGCGCTTAGGGTTTAGAGATTAGGAAATTATGAAAATAGCCAAACACCTCAGAGACACAAATATAGCAGAATACCTGCTCTATATGTGGCAGCTCGAAGACACTCTCCGAGCCTACGGCTGCGACCCCGACCGCCTGCGCGATGAATATGTCACGCGCTTCGACCTCACGTCCGAGGAGCAGCAGCGCGAAGCCCAGTGGCTCGGCGACCTTTGCACTATGATGCGCCAAGAGGGCGTCGTGCAAGCCGGTCATCTGCAGATGAACCGTGGCACGCTGTCGATGCTCACCGACCTTCATCTGCAGCTGCTCGAAAGCACCAAGCATCCGTTTTACTCCTCGGCCTACTACAAGGCTTTGCCCTATATCGTGGAGCTCAGAGCCAAAGCCAGCAGGCCAAAATCCGAACTCGAGACTTGCTTTGAAGCGCTCTACGGCACCATGATACTTCGATGGCAGCGGCGGGAGATATCGGCAGAGACCCAGGCCGCTGTCGATGAGATATCTCACCTCCTGGCTCTCCTCGCCGATGCTTGGCGCAAAGACAAGGCCGGTGAATTGGATCTTTGAAGATGGAAAATTGAAGAAACGAGAGTCGGAGATAGGAACGCGGAAGGACGCGGAAGCGAAAGTCGGAGAAAGGAACGCGGAAGGAAGCGGAAATAACTCGGAAGTACACGGAAAATCTATGATGACAGACAAGCTGATTAACGCCCTCCCTAAATGGAACCATTTTCAGTGATTTTCCGTGATTTCCGTGATAATAAAGAAAATTGAAAAGAGAAAAATGAAAACAATTCTCGTAACAGGTGCCTGCGGGCAGCTTGGCAATGAGATGCAGCTGCAAGCACAGCAGTATCCACATCATCGCTGGTTCTTTACCGACGTCGTTGCACACCCTGCCTTGGGTTCAGTTGACGACGGTTTGTCCGCCGTCGCCCCCCTCGATATCACCGACTGCGCGGCCGTCTTCGCCTTTGTCGAAGCCAATGCCATCGACATCATCGTCAACTGCGCTGCCTACACCGCCGTAGACCGCGCCGAGGGCGATGCCGACAAAGCCCGCCTCCTCAACGCCACCGCCCCCGGCTACCTCGCCGAGGCCATCGAGCGCCGCGGCGGACAGCTCATACAGGTCTCCACCGACTACGTCTTCGACGGCACGGCGCACAAGCCCTACACCGAAGACCAACCCACCTGCCCCGCCTCTGTCTATGGTCGCACGAAGCTCGAGGGTGAGCAAGCCGTCAGCGCCGCTAACCCCTCGGCAATGATCATCCGCACTGCTTGGCTCTATAGCCGTTTTGGCAACAACTTCGTAAAGACTATGCTTCGCCTCGGACGTGAGAAGAGCGAACTGGGCGTCGTCTTCGACCAGATAGGCACGCCGACCTATGCCTGCGACCTCGCCGTAGCCATCATGGCGGCCATCAATCAAGGCATAGTGCCCGGTATCTATCATTTCACGGACGAGGGCGTCACGTCGTGGTACGACTTCACCCAGACCATACACCGCCTTGCAGGTATCACCACCTGCCATGTTCGGCCGCTCCACACCGCCGAATATCCCACGCCTGCCACACGTCCCCATTACAGCGTGCTCGACAAGACAAAAATAAAACAAACATTTAACCTCGAAATACCCTACTGGGAAGACAGCCTCCGTGAGTGCATCGAGAGCCTCACCCCCGCCCCCTCTCCAAAAGGCGAGGGGAGTAAGACACTCGCAAATCATTAAATCGTAAATCATTTAATCGTAAATATACAAGGTGAACCAAGAAATAGAACGTAGGCGAACCTTCGCCATCATCTCGCACCCCGATGCGGGTAAGACAACGCTCACCGAGAAACTGCTGCTCTTCGGCGGTCAGATTCAAGTGGCCGGAGCCGTAAAAAGCAACAAAATCAAGAAGACCGCCACCTCAGACTGGATGGAAATCGAGAAGCAGCGCGGTATCTCTGTTACGACCTCCGTCATGGAGTTCGACTACACCCCCGACTCACCCTCGCTTAGCGTAAGCGACGGCAGTGCCGTCGCCCCAGAGTACAAGGTCAACATCCTCGACACCCCCGGTCACCAGGACTTCGCCGAAGATACCTTCCGCACGCTCACGGCTGTCGACAGCGCCATCATCGTCGTCGACGGAGCCAAGGGCGTCGAGGCCCAGACGCGCAAGCTGATGACTGTCTGCCGTATGCGCAAGACACCAGTCATCGTCTTCGTCAACAAAATGGACCGCGAGGGCAAGGACCCCTTCGACCTCCTCGACGAGCTCGAAGAGGAACTGCAGATCAAAGTGCGCCCCCTCTCCTGGCCCATCAACCAAGGTGCCCGCTTCAAAGGCGTCTACAATATCTACGAGCAGAACCTCAACCTCTTCACCCCCGATAAGCAGCGCGTCACCGAGAAGGTGAGCGTGGAGCTTGATTCCGCCGAGCTGGATAAAATGGTCGGCGAGGACGACGCACAGAAGCTGCGCGACGACCTCGAGATCATCGAGGGCGTGTATCCCGAGTTCAGCCGCCAGACCTACCTCGACGCCGAGGTGGCCCCCGTCTTCTTCGGCTCGGCTCTGAATAACTTCGGTGTCAAGGAACTGCTCGACTGTTTCGTAGAGATAGCTCCCTCGCCCCGCCCCACAAAGGCTGAAGAGCGCGATGTGCAGCCCGAGGAGCCTAAGTTCACCGGCTTTATCTTCAAGATAACGGCCAACATCGACCCCAACCACCGCTCCTGCATCGCCTTCTGCAAGGTCTGCTCGGGCAAGTTCGTCCGCAACGCCCCTTACCTCCATGTCCGTCAGGGCAAGACCGTCCGCTTCTCCTCGCCCACGCAATTTATGGCGCAGCGCAAAAGCACCATCGACGAGGCTTGGCCAGGCGACATCGTGGGCCTTCCCGACAATGGCATCTTCAAGATCGGCGACACCCTGACCGAGGGCGAGCAGCTCCACTTCCGCGGCCTGCCTTCGTTCTCGCCAGAGATGTTCAAGTACATCGAGAACGCCGACCCGATGAAGACCAAGCAACTCGAGAAAGGCATCAACCAGCTCATGGACGAAGGTGTGGCGCAGCTCTTCATCAATCAGTTCAACGGTCGCAAGCTCATAGGCACCGTAGGTCAGCTGCAGTTCGAGGTAATTCAGTACCGCCTCGAGAACGAGTACGGCGCCAAATGTCGATGGGAACCCGCCTCGCTCTATAAAGCCTGCTGGATCGAGAGCGACGATGCCGCACAGCTCGAAGCCTTCAAGAAGCGCAAGTACCAATATATGGCCCGCGACCTCGAGGGGCGCGACGTATTCCTCGCCGACTCAGGTTATGTCCTGCAGATGGCGCAGCAGGATTTCGAGCATATCCGTTTCCATTTCACATCGGAGTTCTAAATAAAGTTATAACCCATGAAACTATATAGGATTACTGTCATCTTCATGTTTGCATGGGTTGCCGTGCAGACGGCAGTGGCTGTGGAGCGACAGCGACTGAACTTCAATGCCGACTGGGAGCTGCACATCGGGGATTTAGACTCTCCCTCCCTAACAGGGAGTTCGGGGGGAGAGTCCTCCTCCTGGCAGCGCATAACCCTCCCTTATGCCTTCAATGGCGACGAGGCATTCCGCAAGGACATCGTGGATCTCACCGACACCGTCGTCTGGTACCGCAAGACATTCGATGCCGACAGCTTGGCATTGAAGGGGCGCAAGGTGTTCATCGAGTTTGAGGGCGCACGGCAGGGAGCCGACGTATGGCTCAATGGGCATCACCTCGGGTTTTCGGACAATGGCGTCATGGCTTTCGGCTTCGACCTGACGCCTTATATTAAAGAAGGTGAGAACGTGTTGGCCGTGCGCTGCGACAACAGCTGGACCTACCGCGACCGCGTGCTCAACAGCCGCTATCAGTGGAACGACCGTAACTTCAATGCCAACTACGGCGGCCTGCCCAAGAACGTCCGGTTGCACATCACCGACAAGCTTTATCAGACGCTGCCCCTTTATTCTAATCTCGGCACTACAGGCACTTACGTCTATGCCACCGACTTCGACATCCCCGGTCACAAGGCCGTCATCCACGCCGAGAGCCAGGTGAAGAACGAGGACACACGGGCTCGCACCTTCCGTCTCAGGACCACCGTCATCGATGCTGGCGATCAGCCATTGGCAGTCTTTGACAGCGAACCGACCACGTTGCAACCCGGCCAGACCGCCATCGTAGCTGCTGAAAAGGTTGTCGAAGGTCTGCACTTCTGGTCGTGGGGCTATGGCTATCTCTACACGGTCTCCACCGCCCTCGTAGAAAAAAATGAGGGCAAGGGGCTGATTCTTAAGCATAGGAACGGCGGTTCTGCCAAAGTGCCGGCGTTGATCTTGAGTGACAAGGTTTCCACCCGCACCGGTTTCCGCAAGACACACTTCGGCGAAGGCAAGATTTGGTTGAACGACCGCGTCATGATGGTGCACGGCTACGCCCAGCGCACCTCCAATGAGTGGCCGGGCGTGGGCATTAGCGTGCCTGCCTGGCTGAGCGATTTCTCTAATGCCCTGATGGTCGAAAGCGGTGGCAATATGGTGCGTTGGATGCACGTCACGCCTTGGAAACAGGACATCGAATCGTGCGACCGCGTAGGCCTGCCGCAGGCTATGCCCGCCGGCGACTCCGAGAAGGACGTCGAGGGCGCACGCTGGCAACAGCGAACGGCTCTCATGCGCGACGCCATCATCTACAACCGCAACAACCCCTCAATCCTCTTCTACGAGAGTGGCAACGAGAGCATCAGCCGCCAGCACATGCTGGAGATGAAGGCCATCCGCGACGAATTCGACCCTCATGGCGGTCGTGCCATCGGCAGCCGCGAGATGCTCGACATCGACGAGGCGGAGTACGGAGGCGAGATGCTCTATATCAACAAAAGCAAGAAGCACCCGATGTGGGCGATGGAGTACTGCCGCGATGAGGGCCTGCGCAAGTATTGGAACCAGTGGAGCTATCCCTTCCACCGCGAGGGCGACGGCCCGCTCTATCGCGGCAAACCGGCCCGCGAATTTAACCACAATATGGACGAGTTCGCCATCGAGATGGTGCGCCGTTGGTACGACTACTGGCTCGAACGCCCGGGCACCGGCACGCGCGTCTCGTCGGGCGGCGTAAAGATAGTGTTCTCCGACACCAACACCCACCATCGTGGCGAATCGAACTACCGCACCAGCGGCGTCACCGATGCCATGCGCCTGCCCAAAGATGCCTTCTACGCTCATCAGGTCATGTGGAGCGGTTGGGTTGAGCCCGAGGAACCAAGGACCTATATCATTGGGCATTGGAATGCCCCCTCCCGTCCCCCCCGAGGGGGGGCGTTCGATGCCGATGGGATTCTTGAGGATTTGGCCGCCCCCCCTCGGTGGGGATGGGAGGGGGCTCCTCTCGGGGAACGGGAGGGGACGGTCCCCGTTCACGTTGTCTCTACAGCCGACGCCGTCGAGCTCTTCCTCAACGGGCGTTCGCTGGGCAAGGGGCGGCAACGGTACCGCTATCTCTTCACCTTCGACAGCGTGCCTTACGAACCCGGTACGCTCGAGGCCGTCGGCTCCGACGGCAGTCGCTGCGAGCTCGAGACCGCAGGCGAACCTTATCAGCTGAAGCTTACGGCCATCGAGAATCCCGAAGGCACGAAGGCTGATGGCGCCGATATGGTGCTCTGTCAGGTCGAAGTGGTCGACGAGCAGGGCCGTCGCTGTCCGCTCGACGACCGCATGATCAACTTCGACCTGTCGGGCCCCGCCACTTGGATTGGCGGTATAGCCTCGCGCAACAATCGGACGTTGCAGCGCCCCGACGACAACCGCCCCGAAGGCCTCCTCGACGCTGCCGCCACCAAGAATATCTCCGATAATTATGTCGGTGCGCGCGCGCTGCCCGTGGAGTGCGGTGTCAACCGCGTCCTCGTACGAACGACCACCACGGCCGGCACCATCCGCCTCACAGCTTCTGCCGCAGGCGTGAAGCCAGCCAGCTTGGAAGTGAAAAGTGAAAGAGTGAAAAGTGAAAGAGTGAAAAGTGAAAGAGTGAAAAGTGAAAAATCTTCCTCTTCATTCCTCCGTGGCGAGACGCCTCTCACGCCCTCTTACACCGACCTCGCCCGAGGCATTGAGATCGTCTCGGCCACTGCCGGCTTCGACAGCGAGCACGCCTCGCGCAGCTTCGACGACAACGAGCTCTCGGAGTGGAAGAACGACGGCCGCCTCTCCACCGCGTGGATCACCTATCGCCTCAGCGAGAAAGCCTTCATCGACGACATCTGCATCAAGCTCACAGGCTGGCGCCTGCGCAGCTATCCCCTCGAAATATACGCTGGCAAACGACTCATCTGGAGCGGTGAGACGGAGCGCAGCCTGGGTTACGTCCACCTCAAACCCATCAAGCGCGTCAAGACCAACGAGATAACGATACGTCTGAAAGGCGCCGGCAAGGACGCTGACGCCTTCGGCGGAATCGTAGAAGTAACCGAACCGGCCGCCGGCGAGCTCGACCTCTTCAAAGCCGCCAATGGCGGTGAGACCAAGAACGAGCTGCGCATCGTGGAGGTCGAGTTTCTGAATAACATCACAGCAAACAAAAGATAGCTCTTTCAGTCATCCAATGGTTAGAAAATTAAATAGTAAAGAACAGCGCAATGCTGACATCCGCGACGCCATCGACGTCCTCCGCCAGGGCGGCACAATCCTTTATCCCACCGACACCATCTGGGGCATCGGCTGCGACGCCACCAACGCCGAGGCCGTGAAGAAAGTCTTCGAGATCAAGCAGCGTGACGACTCCAAAGCCCTCATCTGCCTCGTCGACAGCCCGGGACGTCTGCAGCGCTACGTCCGCAGCGTCCCCGACGTGGCTTGGGACATCATCGACCTGGCCACGAAGCCTACGACGATCATCCTCAACGGCGCCGCCGGCCTGGCGCCCAACCTCTTGGCCGAGGACGGCAGCGTGGGGCTGCGCGTCACCTCCGAAGTGTTCTCGCAGCAGCTGTGCTATCGTTTCCAGAAAGCCATCGTCAGCACCTCGGCAAACATCAGCGGTCAGCCCTCGCCGCAGACTTTCGCCGACATCGACCCGGCCATCATCGCCGCCGTCGACTACGTCTGCCTCTCGCGACAGCGCGACACCTCGCGCCACGAGCCCTCGTCCATCATCAAGCTGGGGCCGTCGGGCGAAGTCACCGTCATTCGCAAGTGATGCTGCGCCATTCTTCAGTCAACAACGAACCATCAGATAATAAAGGTCTCTCTTAATGACGTCATCCGTTTTTAATAAGTTCATACAGTGGCGCACGGCGCACATCACCGACAGGCAGTTCATGCTCCTGCTGGCCTTGGTCATCGGCGTGCTCACAGCGCTGGCCGGTCTGCTGCTGAAATGGCTTATCCAGCAGATAGAGTACCTGCTGACGCACCAGTTCTCCATCACTGGCGCCAACTGGCTCTATCTCGTCTACCCCGTCATCGGCATCTTCCTCACCGGCCTCTTCGTCCGCTACGTCGTGCGCGACGACATCGGCCACGGTATCACTAAGATTCTTTATGCCATAGCGCGCAAGAAGAGTTTTATCAGGGCTCACAACACATGGTCGTCGGTCATCGCCTCCAGCATCACCATCGGCTTCGGTGGCAGTGTCGGTGCCGAGGCGCCTATCGTGCTGACGGGTTCGGCTATCGGCAGCAACCTGGGTCGCTTCTTCCGCCTGGACTCCAAGCGCGTCATGCTCCTCGTGGGCTGCGGCGCCGCCGGTGCCGTCAGTGGTATCTTCAAGGCGCCCATTGCCGGCCTGGTGTTCACGCTCGAGGTACTGATGTTCGATTTCACCCTTGGCAGCCTGCTGCCTCTGCTCGTGTCATGCGTGACGGCCGCAGCAGTCACCTTCGCCATCTCGGGCACCGGCAACCTCTTTGAATTTCATCTGACCAACGCCTTCGCCATCGAGCGTTTGCCGGCCTATCTGCTCCTCGGCGTCTTCTGCGGTTTCATCTCGCTCTATTTCACACGCGTCATGAACTGGCTCGAGGATCAGTTCCGGCGCCTCGGGGCGCCCTGGAAGCGCTTCATCATAGCGGCGCCAATCCTCAGTGTGCTCATATTCCTCTTCCCGTCGCTCTACGGCGAAGGCTACGATATGATACGCCTGCTCCTGAACGGACAGAACCAGTCCGACTGGAACCAGGTGCTCGAAGGCTCACTCTTCTACGCCGCCCCACACCTCCTGCTGCTCTACCTCGCCGGCATCATCATCTTCAAAGTCTTTGCCACTACGGCCACCAACAGCGGCGGCGGTTGCGGCGGCACTTTCGCGCCCAGCCTTTTCCTCGGCGCTGTTTCGGGCTTCTTGTTTGCCTGCTTATGGAATATGCTCCCCGGCAACAGCATCCTCGTCCCCGAGAACAATTTCTCGCTCCTGGGTATGGCGGGCCTGATGAGCGGCGTCATGCACGCTCCGCTGACAGGAATCTTCCTCATCGCGGAGCTCACCGGCGGCTACGGTCTCTTCCTGCCGCTGATGATCGTCGCCGTGTCGTCCTACCTGACCATCATCCTCTTCGAGCCCCACAGCATCTACACTATGCGTCTGGCTCGTAAGGGAGAGTTGGTGACGCACAACAAAGATCACGCCATCTTCACGCTCATGTCTATGGACTCCGTCATCGAGCGCTACGACGAGCAGCTCCACCCCGGCGACGACCTGGGTGAGGTGGTGCGCCAGATCTCTTCCAGCGAGCGCGACATCTTCCCCGTCGTCGACAATGCCGGCAAACTCCTGGCCGTGCTCGTCCTCGACCGTGTGCGCCACGTCATGTTCCGCACCGAGCTCTACCATAAGCTGCACGTGCGCGACCTCATGTCGCCCTGTGCTGCCCGCCTCACCACCAACGACCCTATGGACCTCGTCATGCAGACCTTCGACGCTACGAAGGCTTGGACGCTCCCCGTCGTCGATGCCGACGGCCTCTTCGAAGGTTTCATCCGCCGCAGCCACGTCACCGCACTGTATAGGACGATGATGCATGATTTGAGTGAAGAGTAAATCAAATGAGGACTCTCCCCCCGCCCTCCCTGATAGGGAGGGAGCGGTTACCTTTCAAGAATTGATATTAATATATGGATTATAGGACGGCTTCACCTGATAGATATAAGTTGCTGAAGGAATTTGCAAGAGAAAACCGACACAATATGACTCTTGCAGAATCTATTCTTTGGCGAGCGCTGCATGATTTGAATGTAGGCACTCGTTTCAACAGGCAACATATTATAGGTGATTACATTGTTGATTTCGTTTCACAACGCGAGGGCTTAATCATCGAGGTAGATGGTGGCTATCACGCCGAACAACAGCAACAAGAGGATGATGCAGAGCGCGAACGAGATCTGGAGCAAATGGGCTTTCATGTCATGCGCTTCAGCAACGAAGAAGTCCTATATGATACCGATAATGTTTTAAGTTAAATAGAATCATATTTTGAATAAATAGTTACACGTTTTTTAGACATCAATCAATACACACCTACGATGAATACAACCTGTCAAATACATTCTACTCCCCTCCCTACAAGGGAGGGGCAGGGGGGTTGGTCTTCTAATATGCGCATAGTCTTCATGGGCACCCCCGACTTCGCGGTCGCCTCCCTCAGCAAACTTGTAGAGAACAACTATAACGTAGTGGCTGTCGTCACGATGCCCGACAAGCCTGTGGGCCGGCATCACGACACGCTGCAGGCTTCGCCCGTAAAGCAGTATGCCGTGGCGCACGGCATACCAGTGCTTCAGCCTGAGCGGCTGAAGGATGAGGCATTCCTCGAGGAGCTGCGCAGCTACAGGGCCGACCTTCAGGTCGTCGTGGCCTTTCGCATGCTGCCCGAGGTAGTGTGGGCGATGCCGCCCTTGGGCACTTTCAACCTCCACGCCGCCCTGCTGCCCCAGTACCGTGGCGCAGCGCCTATCAACTGGGCCGTCATCAACGGTGAGACAGAGACCGGCATCACCACCTTCTTCCTCGACCACGACATCGACACCGGCCGCATCATCCACCGCGTGGCCGTTCCCATTGCCGACACCGACACCGTCGGCGATGTCCACGACCGCCTCATGGTCCTCGGCGCCGACCTCGTCCAGCGCACCGTCGACGATATCGCCGCCGGCACCGTCGAGACCATAGATCAGGGGGAGCTGATGGAAAATGGAAAATGGACAATCAGAGCAGCCATCGTCCATTGATCATTCAAGTATTCTCCACCCCGCTCCCAAGCTCACACGCGAGAATACGCAGATACTCTGGCATCAGCACACCGTCAAGAGCGCCTACGACTTCATCCGCGGCCTCTCGCCCTATCCCGGCGCCTGGACGACACTGCGCACTGCCGATGGCAAGGAAACGCAGCTTAAAGTGTTCTTTGCAGAGAAGCAGACCTCCTCCTCACTCCCCCTAAAGGGGGAGGGTGGTCACCATCAAGAATGTGTAAATGACAATAGTGAGCATCATTATCCATTATCCATTATCCATTCTGCATTAGCTGTTTCCCTCCCTTCCGGCACGCTCCTTCTCACCGATATTCAGCTTGCCGGCAAGCGTAGAATGGCGGCCGCTGATTTCCTTCGTGGTGCACATCTGGACGGGGCGGTTCTGGTGGAACAAGAAGCGCAGTATAATGGATAAGAGAGGGCGAAAAGTAAAAAAAATGCCAAAAAGTTTGGTCAGTTCAAGAATTTAACCCATCTTTGCAACCGATAGCGGCCGAAACAACGCGTTTTGGCCCGCTTTCGCGCCCTAATAATTAAAAATTCATTATTCATTTTAAAATTCATTGCCTATCGATAGACCATTACTCCTAACCACTTTCTGTAGATAGTAATGCAAAATCTCAAAATGGAGTCGGATGAGCGTCTCATCCAGCTCTACGAAGACGGCAATGACAGCGCGTTCGATGTATTACTCGACCGCCACCAGCAGAGTCTGTTTGCCTACATCTTGGCCATCGTCCACGACGAGGACCAGGCTAACGATTTCTTTCAGGAGACGTTCTTTAAGGCCATCTC
The DNA here is from genome assembly GCA_017429945.1 of Bacteroidaceae bacterium. Lineage (GTDB taxonomy): Bacteria > Bacteroidota > Bacteroidia > Bacteroidales > Bacteroidaceae > Physcousia. The sequence continues at coordinate 801 of JAFRNY010000088.1, read as the reverse complement.
CTATATCCGCTCACATCGCTATACCGACAGCGGCAAGTTCCTGCCGTGGCTCTTACGCATAGCGCGTAACCTCATCATAGATTCCGTTCGCCACAGTCGCCCGATTGTTGATGTCGTCTCTGAAGACGACAGCAAGGGTCTGCAGAACATGTTAAGCCTTTCGGTAGGTTCGGTAGAGGCGAATTTCCACAACGAGCAGACCATCTCCGACCTCGCCGAGATGATCTCGCGCCTGCCGCAGAACCAGCAGGACGTCATTCGCATGCGCCTCTATGAGGACCGCCCGTTCAAGGAGATAGCTGAGATCACCAACTGCAGCATCAACACCGCCCTCGGCCGCATGCGTTATGCCATCCTCAACCTGCGCAAGATGGCTGCCAAACGCGACCTGACGCTGATAGATAACTGACCCCGCCTTCCCTCCTCTTGAAGCCTCTCTTCGAGCCGAGGTAGCGGTTACACTTCATAAAAAAAACCGACGGGATGACAGAGCTCTTAATCTTTCTCTGTCACCCCGTCGGGTTTTTTATTGACCATTGTTCATTGACAATTATACATTATCAATTATCAATTATCAATTATTCAAGTTTCGGATGCTTTTAATCAAAATCTTTCAATTATTAATCTGTCAAGAATTAGAGAATTAGAGAATTTTCCTCTTGGTTATGAATTAGCAAGAATCAAAAGAAGGTTTTTGCTTTGCAAAAACTTTTCTCCAATTCTTAATAATTCAATGTTTGCCTGCTTTGAACAATTCTCTAAATCTCTAATTCTTGATATAAATAATTACATCCGAAACTT
>JAFRNY010000087.1 GCA_017429945.1 Bacteroidaceae bacterium | reverse complement strand
TCAAAAAAGGGTTCATCTTACATTACAAACGCCTGATTATCAGCAAACGCTCTGAAAACACAGAAGGAACTGAGGGCGCATGGAGAATGAAGAATGAAAAGTGAAGAAAGAAAATTGAAAAATGAGCTGCGCCACAGGCTTTCTAGCTTTCTTTGCTTTCTTTGCTCTCTTTGCTCTCTTTGCTTTCTATGCTCTCTATGCTCTCTATGCTCTCTTTGCTCTCTGTGTCCTCTGCCTCCTCTGTGTCCTCTGTGATAGCGAAGCTATCATTGAAAATCAGCGACTTACAATGTAAGATGAACCCTTTTTTGAAAAACTTTTTAAAAACTCACGCATATTTGGCTTTCACGATGTCGTAGGAGTTCTTGGTGAGTTGCTGAAGGAGGTCGTCGGGGGCAGTGCCGGCATCGACACCAATCCAATATTTTGGCGAGAGGTTGAAGGGCTTTCCGATGCACTGATGCTGCTCTTTCAATTCTGCGATGCGTTCGGGCTGGCATTTAAGTGTGATGACGCTGAAGTGGTCGCAGTCGAAGAACGAGAACATGTGGCCGTTGACGTAGAACGCCAGCACGCCGTCGGCATAGTGGAATGCCGTGAATGGCAGTTTCTCTTCAACATCGTCGCCCAGCGAGAGGCAATAGTCGCGATAGTCTTCTATGTTCATTGACGCTAATTTGGATGAATGTTTTTCACTAATTGAGATAAATATTATTTCACTAATCTCATAAACGTTGTCATTCGAAACATCGCGCAGCGGTTTCGCGATGAATTCGTTAAATTCGAATATAATTGTTGATACTGCGCAGCCGAAAATTCGTTTAATTCGTTTAATTCGTGGTTTTAAAAAAATCTTTGCTGGCGTCGAGTGCCATCCCAAGCATTGTCATTCGGAACATCGCACAGCGGTTTCGCTCGTTAATTTGTGAAATGCGTGTAATTCGTTGTTTTAATAAACATCCGAAAGTTGAGGCGCTGATTCGATAATTCAGTTTCGATAGTTTGAATAAATACAGGGCTGAACCCTTCTGTGGGTGTCAGCCCTGATTATATTGCTTTTGTAGGGTGTATTGTAGGGGGAGGTACTGCTGTAGTGGGAGGTGGCAGGGGGCTATTCCTCCATGAGGTGGGCCAGGAAGTCGTCGAGTTCAGCGTCGAGGCCTTTGAGGAGCTCGGAGTCGAGGATTATGTTGTCATCATCGACGAGGTAGATGTCTTGCATCGTCTCGTTGTCTTCGCCCATCATGACGAAGGAGAAGGGGTGAAGCACACTCATCTTCTCCACGATGTCGCGCAGGCCGCTGATACTCTGCTTGATGGCTGTGGCAGCCACCTCATAGAGGTCTTCGCCGGTAGGTTCAAGCCACTGGTCTACGACGATGCGTGTGAGTTCCTCCATATCGTCGTTGAATGCCAACAACTCGCCACTCTCGGGCTTCACTTGCAGGTGAATATCGGTGAGGACGGGGTCGGCCGTGGCGGGGAATTTGTCGGCCACTTTGCGCAGGGCGCGCTGGATTTGTTGTATGGTCTGCGGGTTAGCTTTCATGAATTTCGAATGACGAATTATGAATTACGAATGATCTTGTTTTAGAAGAAAAGGGTCGGAACTCAGGAGTCCGGCCCTTTTTGATTCCTTCAGATGCAAGATGTGAGGAAAGGATTTAGATTTAGTTTATTAGGTAATTATGCGTTGTTATCGAATTGAGACTTTGCGTACGACCTTTCCAATCTTAAGGATGTAGCAGCCTTTGGAGAGGTTGAGGTTGAAGGTCTTGTCGTCGCCGTCAATCTTGTAGGTGGCTACGCGCATGCCTGCAACGTTGTAGACTTCGAGCGTCTGGCCTGCAGCGCCTGTGACGTGCACCTGTGCGCCGTTGACGTTTATGGCAACGCCCGTTGTCTCCACTTCAGTGATGTCGTCGAACTCTTCGAAGTCGGCGGCACGCAACGTCATGGAAGTGAGCGAAATAGCTAATATAGTTATGATGTAGTATTTATTCATAAGCTACGTTTTTTCTCGTTATCGTCTGCAAATATATAATGTTTTTCAATACCGCCCAAATTTTTTCAAGGAAAAATGCAATATTTTCTGTTTTTAGGCGTTAATGGCTCCGCTCAGAGGTGTATGCAGAGCCCTTCGCGAGCCAGTGAGGTGTAGGGGAAAGCTGCTTTTGCCTCGTTGAGGAGTATGTCCTCATCGTCGTAGCGCGACGAGAAGTGTCCGAGCAGCAGACGCTTGACGCCGGCGGCGTGTGCTATGGTTGCTGCCTGCAAAGCGGTGGAGTGGCCATACTTCTCGGCCAAGGCGCCCTCGGAACTGGCATAGGTGGCCTCGTGGTAGAGGAGGTCGGCGCCCTGAATCCATGGGGCAAGCTCAGCGAAGGCCATGGTGTCGGAGCAGTAGGCATAGGAGCGGACGGGGTCGGGTGGGGTGGTGAGGCGCTGATGGGGCACGACGGTGCCGTCGGGCGCTGTCCAGTCGTCGCCGGCCTTGATGCGGTTGATGGCCCAGACGGGCACTTCGTAGAAGTCGATCATCTCGCGACGGATGTGTGGCAGTCCGGGCTTCTCCTTGATGAGATAGCCGCAGCAGGGCACGCGGTGGCGCAGGGGGAGCGTCCACACTTCCATGGAACGGTCCTCGAAGAGCAGCTGGTGGGCGGTGGTGTCGACGGGCTGGAAGCGAAGCTCGTAGCTGAGGTCGCGACAGAAGTCGTGGAGCACACAGTCGATGAACGCATGCAGCGATGCTGGCCCGTGGACGTAGAGCGGCGCCGTGCGCCCGAGCAGACCCATCGTAGAGACGAGGCCCGGGAGGCCGAAGACGTGGTCGCCGTGGGCGTGTGAGATGAGTATGTGGGTGATGTTCTGCCAGTTGAGCCCCGTGTGGCGCCACGAGAGCTGTGCGCCCTCGCCGCAGTCGAGCATCAGGAGCTTGCCGCGCAGGTTAACGACCTGGCACGAGGGCATATGGCGCCGCGTAGGCAGGGCCGAGCCGCAGCCCAGTATGTGAACGTCGAATGGTTGCATCGAAGTCTTACTTGCCTAGCAGTTCTTCGAGCTTCTCGCCCAAGGCTTTGCCGCGCAGGTTAGTGGCGATGATGCGCCCTTCCTTGTCGAAGAGGATGGTGAACGGAATGGCGTGGACGCCATATTTCTTGGCTGCCAGGCTCTTCCAGCCCTGCACGTCGCTGAGCTGTGCCCATGTCATGCCGAGGTCGGCGATGCCTTTGAGCCACGCCTCGCGCGTGTTATCGAAACTGATGCCGAGGATGTCGAAGCCTTTGTCGTGGAAACGCTCGTAGGCGGCTTTCACGTTGGGCATCTCGGCGCGGCAGGGGCCGCACCAGCTGGCCCAGAAGTCGACGAGCACATAGCGCCCTTGGCCTACGTACTCGCTCAGGGCGTGCTCGGTGCCGGTCTCATCGGGCAGCGTGAAGTCTATCAGCTTGGCGCCCGGCTTCTTCTGTTCCTCTATGGCCAGCGTCTCGCGCAGAGCAGCCAGCTCGGGGGCAGAGGCGTGGGCATAGGTCTTCATGTATTCGCCCAAGTACTCGAGGCCGAGCTGTCGCTGATATCTCGTGAGGAGCTGGGCCGTGGCTGCAGCGTCGCGATGGTTCTCAAGCTGGGCTTTCAGACCATCGACGGCCTCGCCGTAGATTTTGGAGTAGATGGCGTAGAGGCTGTCGCCCTTGGCGCGCAGCTCGGGCGTCATCTCTTTGCCCATGACGAGCGAGCGCAGCTCCGTCTCCTTCTCTTTCACTATATTCATCTTCTGCTCGAACTGGGCGTTGGCCTCATCGACGAAGGTGGCATTATTGTTCTGTGCGTGTGCGCCCGTGGCGGCAAGTGCAAGGGTGCAGCTCAGGATAATCTTTCTCATTGCGATCTATTATATAATTAAATGTGTATTTGTTGTCTTCACGCTGCAAATTTATGCAATTAGGCTTGCATGGCCAAAGACTTTAACAATAATTATACACTATGCGGGTTTCGGACTTTGTCTGTCGCACGCGAAGGTACTTCTCAAGACCTGCTCGGCGGAGCTTGCACGCCGGACATTGGCCGCAGCCGTCGCCCTTGATGCCGTTGTAGCACGTCAGCGTCTGTGTGCGAACGAGGTCGAACACGCCCAGCTCGTCGGCCAGCGCCCACGTCTCGGCTTTGTCGATCCACATAAGTGGCGTGTGGATGACGAACTGCTCGTCCATGCCGAGGTTCAGGCTCACGTTGAGCGATTTGATGAACGCATCGCGGCAGTCGGGGTAGCCGCTGAAGTCCGTCTCGGAAACGCCCGTGACCAGGTGGCTGATGCCGCGTTCGCGAGCGAAGACGGCTGCTATGGACAGGAAAAAGAGGTTGCGCCCGGGCACGAACGTGTTTGGGGGGCCGTCGGCCGGCTTGTCCTGATCCATCGCGATGCTGCTGTCGGTGAGCGAGTTCTTGGCGAGGTGGCCTATGAAGGAGACGTCCATCTTGTGCCACACTACGCCGGCATCGCGCGCTATCTGCTCTGCCACGGCAACTTCTTGCACGTGCTTCTGCCCGTAGACGAACGTGAGGGCTTCCACTTCCTTGAAGTGTTTCTTTGCCCAGAAGAGGCAGGTCGTGGAATCCTGTCCGCCGCTGAAGACAACGAGGGCTGTTTCTTTGTTTATTGGTTTCATCAGATGTTAAATGATGGTGTATTTGATGCCTTCGTCATAGACGTCGGAGCCTTCGGTCTTCTTGAGCCAGGCCACTACGCGCATGGTGATGGGGAGCATGACGATTTCGTATAACGTCTTGAAAAACACCTGCGAGGCAATCATTAGTAAAAGATTCTCTTTAGGCACAATCCCGCCCAAAGCAATGGGGAAGAAGATGAGCGAGTCGGAGAGCTCGCCGGCAATCGTGGAGGCGATGGCGCGGAGCGAGAAGCGGCGCCCTTTGTCGTGAATCTTCATCTTGCTCATCACGTAGGCGTTGAGGAGCGAACCAACGAGGAAGGCAGCAAAAGAGGCCAGAGCTACGCGGGGCGCCAGGCCGAACAGCGCATGGAAGCCTTCTTGATTCGTCCAGTAGGGAGCACCGGGGATGAGGTCGGCAAGCCAACCAAGAAGCACAAATGCGAAGTTCATCACGAAGCCCGTCCAGATGATGAGCTTGGCGCGCTGGTAGCCCCACACCTCTGTGATGCAGTCGTTGACGACATACGAGATGGGGAACACGAGCACGCCGGTGGTCAGGTTGATGCTCCCGAGTTGGAATTGCTTTGTAGCGAGGAGGTTTGCCAGGATGAGGCAGACGCAAAATGTGACGCCCAAGAGCATGAACGTCACACTTACAGTTTCGTTTCTTTTCATCAGTTCTTGTTTTGTTAAAGGGGGTTAGGCAAGAAAACCCCTTGGTTAATAAAATATGTTGCCTTGTTTATCTTACTAAGATCTTGCGGGCTGTGCCAGTCTCGTCGATGACGATGTTAAGACCTTTCTTCAGCGACTGCTGGCGTGCGCCAGAGAGGCCGAAGATGCGCTTGTCCTGTCGGAAGGCTTTGTTCGCAGACGCTATACCGTCGACGATGGGGTCGTATTCACTGGCCACGAAGTGCATGGTGGCGTGCACGAGCACAGCTTTCTGCTCAGCCTTGATGATGAAGTTTGCGCTGTAGTCTTGACCTGGGTTAACGCGGTAGTTACGAACCAATTGTGTAGTGGTGCCGTCCTCGTTCACGAAAGTCATGACTACGGAGTTGTATGACGTCTCGGGCGCACGAAAAGGTGCTGCCTGGCGCTTGACGCTCACAATCTCGGTGCCCGAACCAGGAATCTCGCCCGACTCATCGGGGTCGTAGTCGCGCCAGTATTCATAGAAATAGTACTTGATGGTGTCGCACGTCTCGTTCCACTTGATGCAGTAAACGGCAGGGTAGGGGTTGTGGCCGCCTACGAGGTCGTAGGCACCGCCACCGGCGCCGCCGCCCCATACGGTGTAGCCGCCATCGGCATCGCGCCAACCGTCGAAGAAGTCGTAGCCGTAGTCGGGGCTTGTGAATGCTTTGTTGTATGAGCCGTTGGCGTTCAGACCGATAAGCTTCGCCTCGGTGATGTCGTTGATGCCCAAGTCTTTGCAGATCGATGCCAAGTCAACCTCCGAGAACGTCAGCTCGGCCTCTTGGTCGAGGATGGCCAGCGACATTGTAGCTTCGTAGTTATATTCGTTGACAATCTCAGGGCCGTTGATGCGGAAGCTGATGGTGTACTGGTCGGTGCAGGTCGAAAGCGTGTCGGTTGTGCGCGTGGCTATGTTTGCCTGGCAGAGAACGGCTTCGTTGACGACTATACGATAGTCGTGGCCCTCGATGAAGTCGTAGGTCAGGGGTACATCGCAGCCCATCTGCTTGGACGATGCCGTGTGGATTGCCTCCGTGGAGCCGTCAATGAAGACGTCGTAACTAACGGCTACGATATTGAAGAAGGTCAGCGTGTAGCCCGTAGGGTTAGGGAAAATGAGCGTTGCGGGGTCGGCGTTGTAGTCGTCGATATTCTCATAGACGCGCCCGTTCTCGATGTTCCATGAGGCTGTGCCCCATTCAAACTGAACCTGTGCTTGTGTTGCTACTGCTGCAAGCAGCAGAGCTGTTGTGAGTAAGAGGTGTTTCATACGCAATTTAATGTTTGTTATATAACTGCGCTGCAAAGGTACTAAATATTTATAATCTATCGTTTTTTTTACGAAGAAAGTTTGGCCGCACGCCGAAAATAGCGTATCTTCGCGCCATAATTCACCAATTTAACCCATTAATCCAACATTCTATGAAGAAGTACAATTTCAACGCCGGCCCCTCAAAATTGCCCCGCGAGGTGATGGAGGCTACGGCTGCTGCGTGCCTCGACTTCGAAGGCAGCGGCCTCTCACTGATGGAAATGAGCCATCGCGCTAAGAACTTCCAGCCCGTCGTCGACGAGGCTGTGGCCCTGTTCAAGGAGCTGCTCAACATCCCCGAAGGCTACAGCGTGCTGTTCCTCGGAGGCGGTGCCAGCCTGCAGTTCTGTATGGTGCCCTACAACTTCCTCGAGAAGAAGGCTGCCTATCTCAACACCGGTGTCTGGGCTACCAAGGCCGAGAAGGAGGCTAAGCTCTTTGGCGAGGTCGTAGAGGTGGCTTCGAGCAAGGACAAGAACTTCACCTATATCCCCAAAGGCTTCACGATCCCAACGGATGCCGACTACTTCCACATCACTACGAACAACACCATCTACGGCACCGAGATCCTTCAGGACTTCGACAGCCCCGTGCCCATGATTGCCGATATGAGCTCCGACATCTTCTCGCGCCCCATCGACGTGAGCAAGTATGGCGTAATCTACGGCGGTGCTCAGAAGAACCTCTCGATGGCGGGCGTTACCTTCGTCATCATCAAGGAAGACCTCGTAGGCAAGGTTAGCCGTCCGATTCCCACGATGCTCAACTACCAGACCCACATCAGCAAGGGCAGCATGTTCAACACACCTCCTACGGTGCCCATCTACTGCGCTCTTCAGAACCTCAAGTGGATCAAGAAGCAAGGCGGCGTGAAGGAGATGGAGCGTCGCGCCATCGAGCGCGCCAAGATCGTCTATGGCGAGATCGACCGCAACCGCCTCTTCGTTGGCACCGCTCAGGACGACAGCCGTTCGCGCATGAACATCACCTTCGTGCTCAAGCCTGAGTATCAGGACCTTCAGGACGAATTCATGGCCTTTGCCACCGAGCGTGGTATGGTTGGCGTGAAGGGTCACCGCGACGTAGGCGGTTTCCGTGCCAGCTGCTACAACGCCATGGACCTCGAGGGCGTAAACGCTCTCGTAGAGTGCATGAAGGAGTTTGAAGCAAAGCATTAAAAGACCCCCTCCTCACTCCCCCTTTAGGGGGAGGGTGGTCACCTTCAAGAACTATAATTATTCAAGTCAAACCCTTTAATGTAAATCCCCAATAGCCGCATGTAGAAAGACATTCTACTCTCCCCCTAAAGGGGGAGCGGGGAGGGGGTCCTCTATATGAAAGTATTAATCGCAACCGAAAAGCCTTTCTCCGGCGTAGCCGTGAAGGGCATCAAGGAGGTCTTCGACGCCGCTGGCTACGAGACCGCTCTGTTAGAGAAATATACCGATAAGGCTCAGTTGCTTGACGCCGTCAAGGACGCTGACGCCCTCATCATCCGTTCCGACAAAGTCGATGCCGAAGTACTCGACGCAGCCAAGCAGCTGAAGATTGTCGTTCGCGCAGGTGCTGGTTATGACAACATCGACCTCGAGGCTGCTACGGCACACAACGTCGTGGCAATGAACACGCCCGGACAGAACGCCAACAGCGTGGCTGAGCTCGTCTTCGGTCTCCTCGTATTTGCCAAGCGCAACTTCTTCAACGGCACTAGTGGCACAGAACTCAAGGGCAAGCGCCTCGGCATCCTCGCCTTCGGCAACGTGGGCCGCAATGTCGCACGCATAGCCAAGGGCTTCGAGATGGAAGTGCTGGCCTACGATGCTTACTGCCCCGCAGAGGTCATCGAGGCTGCCGGCGTGAAAGCCGTGGCCTCGCAGGACGAACTCTTTGAGCAGAGCGACATCGTCAGCCTCCACATCCCCGCCACGGCCGAGACGCGTCAGAGCATCAACCGTGCTTTGGTCAACAAGCTGCCCAAGGGCGGCATTCTTGTAAACACTGCCCGCAAGGAAGTCATCAATGAGCCTGAGCTTCTGGCACTCATGGCAGAGCGCGACGACCTGAAGTACGTCACCGACATCAAACCCGATGCCGACGCCGACTTCGCCCGCTTCGAAGGCCGCTACTTCACCACACCCAAGAAGATGGGGGCACAGACCGCCGAGGCCAACGTCAATGCCGGTATCGCAGCAGCCCACCAGATTGTAGGCTTCCTCGAAGAAGGCATTACCAAGTTTAAGGTAAACTAAATGATTTAAAGATTTAAAGATTTTATATTTAAGGATTGGGAACTTCTGAAAATAATAATTAGTTCAATCTTAACCGTTCAGAAATCCATGAATTCTTAGAATGCAAAGGATTCCAATCATTAAATATAAAATCTTTAAATCCTAAAATTAAAGAGATGGCAACAATCAAACCTTTCCGTGGCTTACGTCCGCCACGCGACCTCGTTGAACAGGTAGAATCGCGCCCCTATGACGTCCTCGACAGCGAGGAGGCACGGGCAGAGGCCGGCGACAACGAGAAGAGCCTATACCATATTATTAAACCCGAGATCAACTTCCCCGAAGGCACCAGCGAGTATGACCCGCGCGTCTATGAGGAAGCTGCGCGTCAATTCCAGAAGTTCCAGGACGAAGGATGGCTCGTGCAGGACAAGGATGAGCACTACTACATCTATGCCCAGACTATGTCGGGCAAGACCCAGTATGGTCTCGTCATAGGCGCCTACGTCGATGACTACCTGAACGGCGTGATCAAGAAGCACGAGCTGACGCGCCGCGACAAGGAAGAGGACCGCATGAAGCACGTCCGTGTGAACGATGCCAACATCGAGCCCGTCTTCTTCGCCTATCCCGACAATGCCGTGCTCAACGAACTCATCATGCGCTATGCCGCCACCGAGCCCGAGTACGACTTCATTGCGCCCATCGACGGTTTCGGCCATAAGTTCTGGGTCATCAGCGATGACGCCGACATCGCCACCATCACCGAGGAGTTCCGTAAGATGCCATCGCTCTACATCGCCGACGGTCACCATCGCTCAGCAGCTGCTGCCCTCGTTGGCGCCGAGAAAGCTAAGCAGAACCCCAACCATCGCGGCGATGAGGAGTACAACTACTTTATGGCAGTAGCCTTCCAGGCATCGCAGCTCACCATTCTCGACTATAACCGTGTGCTCAAGGACCTCAACGGCCTCACCTCCGAGCAGTTTCTCGAAGCAATCCGCAAGAACTTCACCGTCGAAGACCGTGGCACCGAGATATACAAGCCAGCCCATCTGCATGAGTTCTCGCTCTATCTCGACGGACATTGGTTCTCGCTCGTGGCCAAGGATGGCACCTTCGACAACAACGACCCCATCGGTGTGCTCGACGTGGACATCTCATCGCGCCTCATCCTCGAAGACATCCTGCAGCTGGGCGACCTGCGCAGCAGCAAGCGTATCGACTTCGTAGGTGGTCTGCGCGGCCTCGGCGAACTGAAGCGTCGTGTCGACAGCGGCGAGATGCGGGCTGCACTGGCCCTCTATCCCGTCTCGATGAAGCAGATTATGGACATCGCCGACAGCGGTAAGATAATGCCCCCCAAAGCTACATGGTTTGAGCCCAAACTGCGCAGTGGACTGGTGGTGCATAAACTGCAATAAAAGAGTATAATCACACAGAAAATGGCCCAGCCAAGCACTCAAAGGCAAGACATTCCACTCTCCTCTGAGGAGGAGCGAGGTTGGGGGCTTGATTCCTTTCTGACCATAGCCTCCCCCTCTGAAGGCCAAATTACGGAGAAGCGAAGCAAGTTTCTTGCTTTCGCTTTTCCTGTTTCTACTGTGGAAGAGGTCAAGGAGCTGGTAGATGCTTACGCAAAAAAATATTACGACGCCCGCCACGTTTGCTATGCTTATATGCTCGGGCACGAGCGTCTGGTGTTCAGGGCCAACGACAATGGCGAGCCCAGCGGCACGGCCGGCAAGCCCATCCTCGGGCAGATCAACAGCAACGAACTCACCGACATCCTCATCATTGTTGTCCGCTATTTCGGTGGCTTGAAGCTGGGCACGAGCGGACTAATCCAAGCCTATAAAGCAGCTGCCGCTGAAGCTATTTCAGCGGCAACTGTTGTTGAGAAGACTGTCGACGAGAAGATCGACATCAGCTTCGAGTATGTTTTGATGAACGCCGTCATGCGTATCGTGAAGGAAGAGGAACCGACGATTCTGGCTCAGACCTTCGACAATGATTGCCGCATGACTCTCTCTATTCGGGCCTCGCGCATGCCCCGCCTGCGTGAACGTCTCGAGAAGATTGACGGCGTGGGCGTGGCAGAATAATTATCTCAGAAATCTTTCAGCGTAGGCCAACCGTCGGGCGTCCATTCGATGAGCTTCTTTACGAGGATTGCCTGACCGCCATGCTTGACGCTGTAGCCGTGGCAGATGAAGATGTCCTGCTGTGAGTTTAAATGATATGCGGCAGAGTGTCCTGTGGCCTCAAATTCCTTCTTGTCGCCTTCGATAACGAGTGTGCCGCCGCCGTTAGACATATCGCGGCCATTGGCATCAAGGTAAGGCCCTTCGATATTGCGACTGCGCCCTACGGCAACCTTGTAGTTGCTTTGCATACCTCGGCAGCAGTAGTCGTGGCTCACGAAAAGGTAGTAGTAGCCAGCGTGGCTGAAGATGAACGGCGCTTCGATGGCATTGCGGCCGGCAAAGCGCGAAGTGGGGTTAGGCTCGGCGCTGAGCGTGTCGGCGATTGCCACGCGGCGTGCTATGGTCTTGGGCTTGCAGCCTTCAGCTATGTGCATCGTGAAGGGGTCGAGGCGCACGAGTTGAATGCCGTCCCAGAAGGAGCCCCACGTCAGCCACGGAGTGTCGGAGTCGTCGATGGCGATGTTCGAGTCGATGGCGTTCCAATCATCACGGCGCCCTTTTGAGCATACGATGGCTCCGTGGTCCTGCCACACGCAGCGGAGCGAGTCGGTGAAGTCGAGCGTCGGCGACGAAGCAATGCCTATAGCCGAGGTGTTGCGCCCGAAGGTCGAGCAGGAATATGTCATCCACCAGCGGCCGTTGTAGTGAATGATATCCGGAGCCCATATGTGGCCTCGGAAGCCAGGTACGCTGTCGGCGGCCCAAGCTGGAATTGTTGTGAGGGCCCCTCGTGGCTGCACGCTCCAAGTGCGGAGGTCAGTGCTGGTGGCCATCTGAATGCCCATTCCCGTAGAGAAGATGTAGAACTTGCCATCCTCGTAAGCCATGACGGGATCGTGCACCATGAGCGTGTCTGTTGTGAATGCCTGCCGGCGCCAGCGGCGCTGTGCAGAGCTATAGGTTGCCAAGAGGCAGAGAATCAAAAACGTAAATAATGTCCTGTGTTTCATGATTTTGTGAGTGTTTATAAGATTAACAAATTACCAAATCCATCATAATATCGTGGGGCTCGTGCGGGAGGTTGTCGAGCAGCTGAAAAGGCCAGCAGAGCCCCACTTTCAGAGCCACTGTGAGTTGAGGCAGCAGACGGTCGTAGTAGCCGCGGCCTCGGCCCAGACGATGCCCTTTGTGCGTAAAAGCCACGCCGGGCACCACGGCCAGTTCTATCTCCTCAAAGGCTGTAAACGCTTTGCCCTCGGGCTCGGCGATGTGGAATGCGCCTTCGCGGAGATTCTCATCGCCGGTGTAGATTCGCAGCTCCAGCTCTTTACCTTGCACTACTGGTAGCAGCACCCGCTTGCCGGCAGCTGCGGCTTCGGCAATGAGAGCCTGTGTGGCCACCTCGTCGGGCAAGGCGGCGAAGAGAAGCACCGTCTGTGCCGTTCGCCATTCGGGCAGCTGGCGCAGGTGGTCGCAGGCTTCGGCCGAGAGGCGCTCCCGCTCGTCTGCTGGTGTATCTGCTTTAAGTTGTCTGATGTTTCGTCGTATTTCCTGTTTTGTGGGGGACATAATAAAAGATGTACGCGTGTGCGCGTGGAGTTTCATTTGAAATATCAGTTGCAAAGATAATAAATTCTTGTAAAACTCAAATGTTTTTACGCCTTTCTTTGGTCGGTTCGGCAGAAAAAACTATTTTTGCAATCGCAAAAACAAATTTGTGTACTTTTTTAAACTAAAATCACTAACAATGAAAATCTCTAAGATTGAACATCTGGGCATCGCCGTGCAGAGCATCGACGAAGTGCTGCCCTATTTCGAGAACGTTCTTGGCCTGAAGTGCTACAAGACCGAGGTTGTTGAGGACCAGAAAGTGAAAACAGCTTTCCTCAAGGTTGGCGAAGTGAAGCTTGAGCTGCTTGAGCCCACATGCCCTGAGAGCACCATCCAGAAGTGGCTCGACAAGGGTAATAAGGGAATTCATCATATGGCATTCTGCATCGAGGACGGTGTTGCCAATGCTTTGGCTGAAGTCAGCGAGAAGGGCATCCGCCTCATCGACGAGGCTCCGCGCAAGGGCGCCGATGGCCTGCAGATTGCTTTCCTGCATCCGAAATCGACGGTCGGCATCCTCACCGAGCTCTGCGAAGATCCCAACAAGTAATTAAAGAACGCATCTCTTTTCAATGCTTGACTTACTATCCGACCGCTCGCCGACGGCTGTGCGCGGTAGGGTAGTAAGTCCTTTTTTTGCCTATGTCCTCCACTCTCGTTTACAAGGCATCGGCCGGTTCGGGTAAGACCTTCACGCTGGCCATTCACTACATCAAGCTGCTTGTGCTGGCCGAATCGCCGCGCGAGTATGCGCGCATCCTGGCCGTGACCTTCACAAAGAAGGCTACGGGCGAGATGAAAGATCGCATCCTCAGTCAGCTTTTCGGCATCGGTGCCGGTCTGGCTTCGAGCGACAACTATCTTGCAGCCTTACGCAAGAGCATTGCCGCCGATGGCCTCGACGTCCCCGACGATGAAGAGCTCCGCCGCCGTTGTCGCGAGGCGCTGCATCAGATTCTGCACGACTACAACAGCTTCCGCGTGCAGACCATCGACTCGTTCTTCCAGATCATATTGCGTGGCTTGGCCCACGAACTGGGACTGGCGGCTAATCTGCAGGTGGAAATCAGCGACAGCGAAGTGCTCTCGCAGGCTGTCGACCGCCTCTTTGACCGTCTGCAGGACGACAAAGTGCTGCTGAACTGGATGATGAGCCTTGTGCGCGACCAGATTGAGAACAACCAACGGTGGGATGTAACGCGCGCCGTGAAAGCGTTTGGCCGCGTCATCTTCAAGGAGTACTTCATCATGCGGGGCGAGCGTCTTCGCCTTATGCTCGCCGATGATAAGGCGTTCACAGCATTCATCGAGGAGTTGCGCTCCAAGTGTGCCGAAGGCGAGAAAGCCATCAGCGCGCTGGGCGATGCCATCTACAATCTCGTTGAATCGCGGGGTATCACGTTCGAAGACTTCTCAAACGGTTCAACACTCCGCAGTGCTGCCGAAAAGCTGCGCGCCGTCGATACCACTTTCGCGCCAGGCAAACGCCTGACGGACTGGGCTTACGATCCGCTGACGCTGCTCACGAAGGCCAACCGTGCTTCGCGCCCCGACCTTCTCGAAGCCGCCGATGAGATGTCCGGACTGCTGGCAGAGGTGCTTCAGTCTTATGCCCGTCTGGCTCACGACGTCGTCAGTGCCCGCCTGGTGCTGGCCCATATCAAGAAGCTGCGGTTGCTGGGCGATATTGAGAAAGAGGTGACGGCTCTCAATGCAGAGAACAACCGCTTTAACCTCGCCAAGACCCCTGTGCTGCTTCACGAGATGATAGGCGAGAGCGATGCTCCTTTCGTCTTTGAGAAGATAGGCGCCCTGTTGCGCCACGTCATCATCGACGAGTTTCAGGACACGTCGCATCTGCAGTGGCTCAACTTCCAGACGCTCCTCATCGAGACCATCGCTAAAGGCGGCCACAACCTCATCGTGGGCGATGTCAAGCAGAGCATCTATCGTTTCCGTGGCGGCGACTGGCGTATGCTGGGAAGTATTGAGTCAGCGATGCAGCCGGCGCCTGTGGTGCGAACTCTCGACACCAACTTCCGCAGTTCCCGCCAGGTCATCGACTTCAACAACTCATTCTTCGAGCAGGCTGTGGTGCAGATGGATCAGCTCTCGGCCTCCGACATCGAACTGCTGGCCGAGGACTTCACGTTCGCCAAGGCCTATGCCGACGTCCATCAGGAAGTTCCTGCCAAGCGCGACGACTCGGGCTATGTTCGGCTGACCACACTGCCTTCTGCCACCTACCAGAACAAGACCTCGTGGCTCGGCGTTGTCCTCGACGACCTTATAGCCCAAGTGAAAAACCTCTCATCACAAGGTTTGCCCTACAACGAGATGACGATCCTCGTGCGCAACAACAACGAGGCCGAACCCATAATCGGCGCGTTTGCCGCCGAAGCAGATATGCCGGCTATCATCAGCGACGAGGCTTTCCTGCTGGCCTCGAGCGAGGCCGTAGAAGCGCTCATTGCGGCGCTGCGCGTCGTCACCGACGAGAGCGACGTCGTCTCGCCCTTCTTCCTCAGCGAGCATTATCCCGACGTTGATGCCATCGATGAAGAACTGCGCCGACAGTTGCTGCAGATGCCTCTTTATGAAGCACTCGAAACGCTCTGCCGCCGCTATTGCCTCAACGAGATCTCGGGTCAGCAAGCTTATCTCGCGGCTTTCTTCGACGCCGTTCAGGACTTTATTCACACCGAGACATCGGACATTGAGAGTTTCCTCGTTTACTGGGATGAGCGCCTCAGCAAGCAGTCGGTGCCCGCATCGGCTGTCGATGGCATCCGCATCATGACCATTCACGGAGCCAAGGGCATGGAGTTTCACACCGTGTTCATTCCCTTCTGCACGTGGCCGCTCGAGAGCGACCGCCCAGGCTCGCTGCTATGGTGTGCGCCCGACGAGGAACCTTACGCCAGCATGGGGCTCTTGCCCGTAAGCCCTCAGAAGGGCATCGCGCAATCGGCCTTTGCCAAAGACTATGCCCGCGAGCATCTCTATTCGCGCCTCGATGAGCTCAATGTGCTTTATGTGGCCTTCACGCGCGCACGCGATAATTTATATGTGTGGGCCGTAGGCGACGAGAGCAAGCTCGGGAAGGCGAAAAACAGCGTGGGCGACCTCGTGGCTGCCGTATATCCTTCGGGCTTCGAGAGCGGGACGCCCGTCGTTGAGGCCAAATCGGACGATACGGAAGCGGACAATCGTCTGTTGCCCGTTCGCGAGCAAGTGGATGTGCCCTTCGTGAGCTACGACTCGCGTGCAGAATATCGCCAGAGCAACCGCTCGCAGCAGTTTGTGGCTCAGGCGCAGCTCGATGATGATGCTGCAGAAGAGGAATATTCGCGACAGAAGCAGTACATCGAGCTTGGCTCACTGCTCCATGGCGTGCTTCAGCAGATGACCACGGCTGCCGACATGGAACGCGTGCTCTCGCAGATGGAGCACGAAGGCGTCATCACCAAGGCCATCTCCGACGGCATCTACGTCAGCGTGCAGCGTGCCGATGTGGAGCAATGGCTGCGCCGCGGGCTCAGCAATCCCAAGGTCGGTGATTGGTTCAGCGGCCGTTGGCAGGTGTTCAACGAATGTGCCATAGTCAGTCGCAACGATGACTCCGCAGGCTATCTCAACAAGCGTCCCGACCGCGTGATGCTGAGTGCCGACGAGAGTAGGATAGTAGTTGTTGATTTCAAGTTCGGCCGCAAGCGAGGGATCTATATCGAGCAGGTCCAAAAGTATATGGAACTGCTGCAGGAGATGTATCCCGATTCCAGTGTCGAAGGTTACCTATGGTTCGTCTATAGCGGACTCGTGGAGGCTGTCAGTGCCAAGGGCGCAAAAGCCGTAGATACAAGTCAACTAGAGTTGGACTTTTAACGCATCAGTCGTTTCACCGCAATATCTAAGTCAATAGATTCTATGAAGACCTTTCTTGAGCATGTAGCTTCGTCGCTCATCGAAAAATATGGTAACAACCTGAGCGCGCTGACGGTGGTTTTCCCAGGCAAACGTGCGAGCCTCTTTCTCAACCAAGCCCTCGCCGAAGCCTCCGACAAGCCAGTGTGGGCGCCGCATTATCGCACCATCTCCGAACTGTTTGCCGAAGCCTCGCCCTACGACTTGTGCGACAAGATCGAGAGCGTGTGCCGGCTCCACAGAGCTTATGCCGCACACGTCGCCGAGCCTCAGACGCTCGACCAATTCTATGCCTGGGGCGAAGTGTTGCTGGCCGACTTCGATGATATCGACAAGCAGCTGGTTGATGCCCGCCAGCTGTTCACCAACATCAAGGACATTCGCCAGCTCGACACTCTCGACTATCTCACGCCCGAGCAGGAAGAGGCGCTGAAGCATTTCTTCAGTGGCTTCTCCATCGAAAACACCACGTTGCTGCGTGAGCGCTTTCTGGAGCTGTGGAACGTGATGTTCGACATCTACACTGATTTCCGCCTTCGCATGCAGGCCGACGGCGTGCTCTATGAAGGCGCCCTCGAGCGCGAAGTGGTGGAGCGCTTGCGTGCAGCGAGATTCTCTACTGAGGCTGATGCAGAACAAGCGCTGCCGTTGCTGGCTCAACCGCGCACTTATGTTTTTGTAGGCTTTAACGTCCTCAACGCCGTCGAGCAGACTCTCTTCGATGAACTGCAGCGCCACGGCAAAGCTATCTTCTATTGGGACTACGACGTAGCCTTCGCCCGTGCGGGCCGTGGCGCCGGTCACGAGGCCGGCTACTTCATCGAGCAGAACATCAGCCGCTACGGCAACGAGCTCTCCGAGATGTGTTTCGACAATATGAGCCGCCCGAAGCAGATTACCATAGCCTCGGCTGCCAGCGAGAATATTCAGGCTCGCTATATGGCAGAATGGCTGGAAGAGAACCTCACGACGCCGGAGCGTGCGCCCAAGGGAGAGACCTACGTTACGCGGCAGACGGCCGTAGTGATGTGCAACGAACAGCTGCTGCAGCCCGCACTCCACTCACTGCCGCAGAGCATCACACAGGTGAACGTCACCATGGGCTTTCCGCTCACCGACACGCCTGTCTACAGCTTCGTCATGGCAATCGTAGCCCTGCACACCGAAGGCTATGATCAGCTCCACCATCGTTTTCGCAAGGCCTCGCTGCGGGCTGTAGAGCGCCATCCTTACGCCCGCCTCTTAGGCAAAGAATGGCAGAGCGAGTTGCGCGGTGGGGCAGAGCTGCTTGCCTTCGTCAGCCGCCTGCTGACGCTCGTGGCCAAGGGCGTGGCAGACGATGTGCTGGCTGCCGAGGCCGTGTTCAAGGCGTTCACCAGCATCAACCGCCTGTACGACCTCATGACGGGCCCCGACCCTTGGCTCGACGTCAACGACAACACTCTGCGCCGGCTCCTGCGTTCGGCGCTCGGCAGTCAGACGGTAGCCTTCCACGGCGAACCAGCCGTGGGGCTGCAACTCATGGGCGTGCTCGAGACGCGTGCCTTAGACTTCCGCCATTTGCTCATGCTCAGCGTTGGCGAGGGCTACTTGCCTAAGAGCGTGGCCGACAACAGCTTCATCCCTTACCACCTGCGCGATGCCTTCGGCCTCACTACGCTCAGGCATAAGATTGCCGTCTATGCCTACTACTTCTATCGCCTAATTGCGCGGGCCGAACGCGTGACATTCGTATATAACGAGAGCAATACGGGCCAGCGACAGAACGAGATCTCGCGCTTCCTTCGTCAGCTTGAAGCCGAGACCGACCTCGAGATTCGCCACCTTAGGCTGAATGCCGCCAATCGCCCCGCGGTGACAGAACCAATTGTCATTGAGAAAACCGATGAGATTATGCAGAAACTCATCGACAGCTACGACAACACTAACCGTGACCCACGCCACCAGCGATTCCTGTCGCCATCGGCCCTCAACCGTTACACCACCTGTCCGCTGCAGTTCTACTATCGCTACGTCAAGGGGCTGCGCGTAGATTCTGAGCCAGAGGACGGCTTCGACGCCATCATCTTCGGCAACGTCTTCCACAAGGCAGCCGAACTTGTCTACAGACATCTCACGGCACAAGGACCTTACGTGCGGCAGCAGGACTACGACGCCCTCCTCAACGATGGCGCCCTCATCATCGACAACATCGTCTCGGAAGCTTTCCGCCACGCCTATTTCCAGGGGCGGCCGGAGGAGTACAACGGCATTCTCGTCATAGCCCGGCAAGTCGTCACGACGTACTTGCAGAACCTCTTGCGCCATGACCGCCGATTGGCGCCTGTGCACATTCTCGACTTGGAGGGGACTTATACCAAGGAGCTCTCGCTCATCGTAGGCGACCGCACAATCCGTCTGCTCACGGGCGGCATCATCGACCGCCTCGACGAGGTCAGCGACCCAGAGGTCAGAGGCTCGCGTGCGGTCCGTATCATCGACTACAAGACCGGCGGCACCGCCTCCACTGTCTCCGACATCGACAAACTCTTTGTCGATGCAGGGCAGACCGAGCACTACTATTTCCAGACAATTCTTTACGCCACCATCATCTCAGAGCAGATGGGCAAGCCCGCACAGCCCTGCCTCTTCTTCGTCCATCGCGCCGCCGCTCCCGACTATTCGCCGAAGCTCAAGTTCGGGCGCGCCGCCATTAACGATGTCGACGAACCGTTGGGCGACGACACAGACTCTCTCGCAGAGTCCTTCAACGCGCGCCTCCATATGCTGGTAGATGAGATCTTCGACCCCGACGTGCCTTTCCGCCAATGTGCCGACGCCACCTCTTGCCACTTCTGCGACTATCGTCTTTTCTGTGGGCGTCTGAATGATAAAAAGAACTGACTCCAAAGCAAGCAGGGCTCGCGTGGCTTAAATACATAAACACATCTGGTTGAATGTGCCAACGCATCCGGTTGAATGTGCCAACGCATCCGGTTGAATGTGCCAACACATCCGGTTGAATGAGCCAATGCATCCGGTTGAATGAGCCAACACATCCGGTTGAATGTGCCAACACATCCGGTTGAAAACGCAAACACGTCCGGTTGCATCCTCTGATGCGACCGGACGTGTTTTTTATGTTGCAATGGACGTTATTCAGCTGCGGGCGCAGGCGTCTCAGCCGGCGTGCTAGTGGCAGCTTCAGCAGCGGCGGCAATGCTGTCGCGCTTGGCCACGGCAGCGAGCGAGTCGCGGCGGGCCTGCTCTTCGCGGCGGCGGGCATTGTCGCGAGCGTTGTAGGCTTCGCTGATGTAGAGGCCGTCCTCGTGCTGAAGAATATACTCGTCGTAGGCATCCTTGGTTCCCAGCTGGTCGGCCTTGCGCCAGTCGAGCGAGTCGATCTTATGCAGGGCCACCTTGATGTAGGGCGAGGTGGGATGTGTGTCGATGAAGTTGTGCAGGGCGTTGACGTCGAGGTTGCGGCAGAGCTCCGTCCAGGTGGCATCTTCCTGGTGCAGGCCTGCCAGGCGCTCTTTCACCTCGTCGATATGCTTGCTGTTGGGGAATCTGGCAATGAAGTCCTCAAAGCTCAGCGGGTCGTTGCAGTTCTGCAGCAGCGCGAAGGCTTTCTCCTCGCTGGCCAGCTTGTCCTGATAGTTGTCCCAGTAGAGGTAAGCTCCTATACCTATAATAATAATAGCGAGCAGCAGCAGGTACCATGGCGTGTCTTTCTTCGTCGGCTCCTCCTCGGGGATTTGGTCGGCTGAGGCGATGTTTGCGGTGGCGGGCTCTGTCTCGACAGGCATCGGTTCGGTTGCGGGGCGGGCAGCTGTGGCGGCCTCGTCGACTACGAAATGAGCTTTGCAGTTCGGGCACTCGGTGGAGTCCAGCAAAACGTAGGTGTTGCACACGGGGCAGCGCTTCACGTTATTCTCTATGCGCACACCGCAGTGGGGGCACGTTGGGGCTTTCGAGGAGACGGGTTGCTTGCACTCCGGGCAGGTGATCATACTCATATTGCTATAGATGTTTTTTAGGGTTAACAGTGTCGTTTGTTATCGTTTGGTAGCACAAAGGTAGTGGTTTTTGCAGATATACGTAAAAAAAACACCGAAAAATTTTGTGTAACGGCAAAAAAACTCTACCTTTGCAGCGCAAAAACAAAAAACGGGGCATTAGCTCATCTGGCTAGAGCGTTTGACTGGCAGTCAAGAGGTGGCGAGTTCGAGTCTCGCATGCTCCACTTTAGGAAAAGGTCGTTAAGAAAGTAAATCGTGGCTCGCTGTCTTCCAGTGAGCTTTTTTTAACCTCTTTCCACTACCTCGATTCATCAACATAATACTTACTACCTATGAGCGAAAAGCGTGAGAAAATCTTAGAATCGATTCTCGACATCAATTCCACTAATATATGGAACATCTCGCCCGACGAGATCGTGGAGCTCTGGAACGAGAGCCTCGCCGAGGAGAGTTTCCCACCCTACGAGGATAAGCTGCTCAACATCATACGACTGGCGTTCGAGGTCGTGCACTACGACAACGGCGACGAGCGCGAGGCTGCCAAATACGAGGGCGGCGAGTGGGCCACCTTCCCCCGCAGCGACATCAAGAAAGGCGTGGTGGCAATTCGCAAGCGCAATATCTCAAAGCTTACCGACCTCAGCTACGAGAACATACGCCACATCACTGTGCCCACACTCCTCGAGCTCATCAGCCGCAACTTCGGCGGAGGCTGGGAGAGCATACCCCTCTCTATCCGCGACATCATAGAGAGCGCCTTCGAGATCACCACTACGACGCTGCCCGCCTCGCGCCTGCACATGCCCGGAGGTTCACTCGAGCGCAAGCTGGCCGACGGCTTCGAGGTGCTCGAAGTGGAGAAGGGCACGTGGGTTGAAGCTATCTTCGCCAAGAAGAAAGCGCCCATGACCAAGCTGCGCATGCTCATCGAACCCGAGTACGACGAGGACGGCAACCGCATACACAACGACGACGATGATGACGACCGCGACGACCGCGACGACGATGATGACGACGACGTCGATGAGGAGCCCCAGCCCAATGATGACGATGAGACGTTTTACTCAACCTATGCTCCCGAGGCAGACGTCAAGGAAGATGAAGACGACGACACGGCGGGCCTCTCCGTCTTAGAGTAACAGGGCCCCGCTCATGTGGCTTACAGTAGTCCTCATAGTAGCATATTTCCTGCTGTTGGCAGCCGTGGCGCGCATCACAGCCCGCCGTGCCGACAACGACAGTTTCTATAGCGCAAGGCGACGCTCACCCTGGTGGGCCGTCGCCTTTGGCATGCTTGGGGCTTCGCTCAGCGGCGTCACCTTCGTGAGTGTGCCAGGCATGGTGCGCGCGGCCGACATGACGTATATGCAAATGTGCCTCGGCTTCATTCCGGGCTATGCCCTCGTGGCGTTCATCCTCCTGCCTGTCTACTACCGCCTCGGCACCACCTCAATCTATGCCTTCCTCGACCGCCGCTTCGGCATCACAGCTTACCGCACAGGCTCTGCCTTCTTCCTCCTCTCGAAGCTTCTCGGAGCATCCGTGCGCCTCTATCTCGTATGCCTTATTCTCCAGAGCATCGTCTTCGATGCCCTGGGCTTCCCCTTCTGGCTCACCGCCACGTTGTGCCTCCTGCTCATCTGGCTCTACACCCATCGCGGAGGTATAGCCACCATCGTCTGGACCGACTGCCTTCAGACGCTTGTCCTCCTCGTAGCCCTCATCCTCATAATCAGCGCCTTGCTCACGGCCGAAGGGTGGGGGATAGGCGAGGCCGTACGTCAGGTGCGACAGAGTTCCATGAGCCGCATCTTTGAGTTTACCGACTGGTCGTCGCGCCAATATTTCTGGAAGCAGTTTCTCAGCGGTGCCTTCATCGTTGTCGTCATGACAGGCCTCGATCAAGATATGATGCAGAAGAATCTCACCTGCCGCACCCTCCATGAGTCGCAGAAAAACATGCTTGTGAACGGACTCCTGTATGTGCCCGTAAACCTCCTGTTCCTCAGTCTTGGCGTCATGATGTATATCTTCGCCGCACACCACGCCATAGACCTGCCCGCCTCGGGCGACGAAGTGCTGCCCATGCTCTGCGGCGGAGGCTATCTGGGTAAGGCCGCCCTCGCCTTCTTCACTCTTGGAATAGTGGCCGCCGCCCTCTCGAGCGCCGACAGCGCACTCACGGCCCTGACCACCTCCACCTGCATCGATATCTTCAATCGCCCGTCCGACGAGCGACTGCGCCGCATCGTGCACATCGGTATGGCCGCCCTGGTGCTTCTCGTCATCCTTGCCTTCCGCGCACTGAACAGCACCAGCGTAATCGATGCCGTCTACGTCATAGCATCCTACACCTATGGCCCACTGCTCGGCCTCTTCGCCTTCGGCCTCTTCGTGCCCGACCGCTTCCGACCAGCCCCCCGTGCCATTCCTTTCATCTGCATCATAGCGCCCCTTCTCTGCTATGGCCTTTCCACCTTCACCGCCGCCCGCTTCGGCTATCATTTCGGTTACGAACTCCTCCTTCTCAACGGTGCCATCACTGCTCTCGGACTGTGGTGCGCAAAGGGGAGTCAAAGAAAATAGCCTTTCACTAATTGTGATAAATACAATTCACTAACTGTGATAAATATAACTCACTAATTGTGATAACAACAATTCACTAATTGTGATAAAAACAGGCAGTGATATAATTCCATTATCCATTATCCATTCTTTCCTCAGTGCCCTCTGTTTCCTCTGTGCTCTCTGTGGCTGCGCAGCAGTTTTTCACTTTTTACTTTTCTTTTTCACTTTAAAAGGCCTTCATCCTTTGATTTTTCACTTTTCACTTTTCACTTTTCATTTAAATTCGTACCTTTGCGGCCATGAATGGAAAAAAGAAGTTGAGGTGGTCAATAATCAAAGGTCAGGAACTGACTGAAATGGACCGCATAATACTTGCTGCGCAGGAGCGCGGCAAGGTGGTGCCTTCGCGTGATCTCATTAAGACACCAGAGCAGATTGAGGGCATACGTCGTGCCGGCGTCATCAATACCGGCATTCTTGATATGCTCACTGATAAAATTCACGCAGGCATGTGCACACAAGAGATTGACGACATGGTGGCTAAGTACACAGCCGACCACGGTGCCATCTCAGCGTGCCTAGGCTACGAGGGTTTCCCTAAGTCGTGCTGCACGAGCGTCAACGAGGTCGTATGCCACGGCATCCCCAACGAATGGGAGGTGCTGGAGGACGGCGACATCATCAACGTGGACTGCACTACGATTCTCGACGGTTACTTCGCCGATGCCTCGCGTATGTACGTCGTAGGCGGCAAGACGGATGCACGGCGCCAGAAACTGGTGGACGTGGCATGGGAGTGCTTGAAGATAGGCGAGGAGGTGTGCTCAAAGCCTTACGTCTATGTCGGCGATATTGGCAACGCCATTCAGAAGCACGCCCACAAAAACGGCTTCTCCGTCGTGCGCGACCTGGCCGGCCACGGCGTAGGACTGGAGTTCCATGAAGAGCCCGACGTGGACCACTATGGACACAAAGGCACCGGCATGCTTCTCGTGCCTGGAATGGTGTTCACGATCGAGCCGATGATCAATATGGGCACTTGGCAGGTGTTCTGCGACGAGGACGACGGTTGGACTATCGTCACCGAAGACGAGCTGCCCAGCGCACAGTGGGAACACACGTTCGTGATGACCGAACATGGGGTGGAGGTGCTGACGCACTAAGACTCACCCCGGCCCTCTTTGGGGAGGGAGAGGTTACTTAACAAGGAAAAGATATTTGCAGAATAATGAATATATTAAATAACCCATCAGCAAAGGATTCTGCTCCCTCCCTTTTAGGGAGGGCGGGGGGAGAGTCCCAGATTACCATCCTCGGCATCGAATCCTCATGCGACGACACGTCGGCAGCTGTCATTCGCGACGGTTATCTGCTCTCGAACGTGACAGCATCGCAGGCTGTGCATGAAGCTTACGGCGGCGTGGTGCCCGAACTGGCCTCGCGCGCGCACCAACAGAATATTGTGCCCGTGGTGGATCAGGCGCTCAAGCGTGCTGGAGTGAAGAAGGAAGAACTTAGCGCCATAGCTTTCACGCGCGGACCGGGACTGATGGGCTCGCTGCTCGTGGGCGTCAGTTTTGCAAAGGGTTTGGCTGCTTCATTAGGCATTCCGATGATTGACGTCAACCATCTGCAGGGGCACGTGCTGGCGCATTTCATAAAAGAACTACCCACAGACCCCTCCAGTCAGGGAATGGAGTCCCAATCCTCTTGTAAACAAAACACTACAGCTGTGTCAGCAACCCCCTCCCTGACGGGAGGGGTAGTGAGTGGGCCTTCTGTCCCTCCGTTCCCTTTCCTCTGCCTGCTGGTTAGCGGCGGCAATTCGCAGATAGTCCTGGTGAAGGCCTACAACGATATGGAGATTATCGGGCAGACCATCGATGATGCCGCTGGCGAATGTATCGACAAATGTTCGAAGGTGATGGGCTTAGGTTATCCGGGCGGACCTATCATCGACCGTCTGGCACGTCAGGGCAACCCCGAGGCCTACCACTTCTCGAAACCTGCCATTCCGGGCTACGACTACAGCTTCAGCGGCCTGAAGACATCGTTCCTCTACAACCTCCGCGACTGGCTGAAGGACGACCCCGATTTCATCGAGCACCATAAGGAGGACCTTGCAGCCTCGCTCGAGAAGACCGTCGTAGATATTCTCATGAATAAACTTCGTCGCGCGGCTAAGGACTTGAAGATAAAGCACGTGGCGGTGGCTGGCGGCGTAAGCGCCAACACAGGCCTGCGCGAGGCTTTCAAGGACCACGCCCGTCGCTATGGTTGGACGATTTATATTCCTAAATTCAGCTATACCACCGACAACGCCGCCATGATAGCCATCACCGGAGCGTTCAAGTATGCCGATAAAGACTTCTGCCCCATGGAAGCATCGGCTTACTCGCGCGTGGAGTTATAATGGATAGTAAATGGTAAATCGTAAATAGTAAATCTTTAAATAGTAAATGTCCTGATGAACGTACAAGCAAAAGTTATTTCCAGAGAAATAAGCGAATACTTTTGGCGTGCCGAGAAAACACTCTCGACGGCCGAGAGCTGCACGGCGGGACTCGTGTCAGCCTCCATAACCTCGATGCCCGGCTCGAGCAACTATTTCAAGGGCGGGGTAGTGGTCTATACCGATGAACTAAAGACGCAGCTGCTGGGCGTGCCGGCGGAGCTGCTGGCAGAGAAAGGTGCCGTTAGTCAGGAAGTTGCAGAGGCCATGGTGCGCGGCGCTTTGGCTCAGCTGAAGACCGACTATGCCGTTGCCGTGACAGGCTATGCAGGTCCGGGCGGAGGCCCTGAGGCGCCTGTCGGCACCATCTTCATTGCCGTTGGCTGCTCTGACGACATCGTAGTTCGCGAGCTCACCGGTGATGATGGTCGCGACGAGAATGTGGCACGCGCCACGCTCACGGCACTCAAAATGCTACTTGAGAAGCTCGAAAAAGACTTTCCACTGCCCGAGGAGTGAAAAAAAACGGAAAAAACTTTGGGGATACAGAAAAAAGCAGTACCTTTGCGCGCTGTTTGGAAGAAAGTAATTTTTGGAAGTTAAAAAGGAAAGATTAGAAAGATGTCTAAGATTTGTCAAATCACCGGAAAAAGAGCGATGCACGGTAACAACGTGTCTCACTCCAAGCGCCGCACAAAGCGCGTCTTTGACGTAAACCTCTTCACCAAGAAGTTCTACTGGGTAGAGGAAGACTGCTGGATTAGCCTCAACATCTCTGCTGCCGGCCTGCGCCTGATCAACAAGATTGGTCTGGACGCTGCCATCAAGCAGGCTGCTGCTAAGGGTTATCTCCAGTAAGTTTTGAGTGCTAACACTTTTAACCTATTAAACTGTAGAAAATCATGGCAAAGAAAGCTAAAGGCAATAGAGTCCAGGTGATCCTCGAATGCACAGAAATGAAGGAGAGCGGCCTCCCCGGCACCTCTCGCTACATCACCACGAAGAACAGAAAGAACACTCCTGAGCGCCTCGAGTTGAAGAAGTACAATCCTATTCTCAAGCGCATGACGGTTCATAAGGAAATCAAATAAAAAACTGAAGCACAATGGCAAAGAAAACAGTCGCTACCCTGCAAACGGGCAAGACCGATGGCCGTAGCTACACAAAGGTCATCAAGATGGTTAAGAACGAAAAAGGTTCTTACTCTTTCGATGAGCGTATGGTTCCCAACGAAGCCGTTCAGGACTTCTTCAAGAACTAATCTTCGCAAACAACAGAACTTCCAAAATGCCATGCATCCCTTCGTCGGACTGCATAGCCACAATGAAAAATCCCTCCCCAACCGCTGTGGTTGAGGGGGGATTTATTTTGGCAATGATATAGCCGTTGACACAATGCTTATATCGTTGCCTTTGTTTTTGGCTGCTTTGGGACGGACACCAATAATATCCTGTCCATCCTAAGTCTTCTACTTGCGTCTGCGGAAGAGTTCACGGAGGTTGTTCCAGTCTTTCTTCACTTGGATGCCGATGCCTTGAGTCGTGAGTGCAGTCTTAGTGAAATAGCGGTCGTTGGTCTCGCTGTAGGCTTTCAAACTGAGGTTGCCCGACGGCGTGAGAAGCCATTGCACGTCGAAGTCACCAATGAAGTTGGTGTTGGCGATGGGCGTGTCGCGGTAGCCGAAGGTGCCGTTGATGAGCAGGCGGTTGTTGAGGAGGCGCCCGCTGAGCGAGCCTTCGACGTCGATGTCGTTCCATCCCGAAGTGCCTGTAGATAGATTCGTGCCAAAGTTCCAGTTGCCGTTGCCAATGGCATTGGAGAGGAAATTGTTGAGCTGGCCGGAGAGGGTGGAGGAGAGGAGGCTCTGCACTGCGGCATTGGCCTGACCTTCGTCAGCGGCAAGGCCATAAGTGTAGAAACGACCTATGCCAAGCAGATAGATGACTTGCAGGTTGCGCTCTTCATCGGTGGAGATGAGCGAGCGCACCATTTGCTTTTCGTCCTCGTTGACGTTGGGAATGTCGAAATCGAATGAAACCTGAGGCTGTTCAGCCCTGCCGCCAATGTTCATAATGCAGTTTACGCGCACGTTGGAGGCTGAGAAGTTGCTGCCGACGGTCAAGTCGTTGAGCGACACCGAAGGCACGGTGTAGACGGCCTGCAGGTTGAGATCGCCTTTCATGGGATTGCCGCCGAAGGTGATGGTGCTGCCCTGCTGGAACTGGAATTCCTTGCGGATGACGTCTTGTAGCGAGAGGCGGTAGGTGCCATGGTCGACCCTGTATGTCCCATACATCTGGAAACGCCCTTTATTAAAGAAGTTCGCGCGTATGTGTCCGTCGCCGAAGAGTGTGATGTAGTCCTCTGAGCGTGGGTCCATGAGCAGACGCATCTGAGCTTCTGGTGTGATGTCGAGATCGAAATTGATGTGCATATCGCTAGCTTCCTCCTCTTCTTCTTCGGCGAGAGCTGGCATCAGGTTATGCGCGAGGCTTGTGGAGTCGGCAGCAGAGGCAGAGTGCGCATTGACGAAGTGAATGAAGTTGTTGTCGGTAGTGGCATCAGGCGAGGATGCATTGTAGGTGAACACGGTGCCCGTGCGCGGTTTGCAGCGAATGTCGATGTTCACCTGTCCGGGCTCGCCTTGGAGGCGAACATCGCCGTCGGCAAACACGGTGCCGTAGAACGACATATCGCCAAAGTCGTGGAAGTCGTAGCCCAGAAGTTCGTTGGCCTTGATGTTGAAATCGTAGCGGAGGTCTTTGAAGTGGTTGTAGCGCACTTCGCCATTGAGCGTGCCGCTATGTTTGCGATTGTCGGTGCCGTGGAACTTGTCGTAGACGCTGATGTCGCGGAAGCGTATGCCCCCTTGATGCAAGTGGACGCTGTCACCGGGGTGCAGGTGGTAGCGCGTGCCGAGTGCATCTATGGTCACCGAGAGAGTGTCAAGGGCCAGTTCGCCTTCAAGGTTGAGCTGCTTGAAGGGACCATAGAGGTGGGCGTAGCCAGAGGCTTGGCCCTGGAGGTCGGTGAAGATTGATTCGGTGAAGGCGTTGAGGAAATAGGTGTTTATGCGCTGTGCATATACGTTGAGGTCGATGCCTCGTCCCGGTTCGTGGCCTGGCTTGATGAGCGCCGTGACGTGGCTTATCTCGCCGTGAGTAGGCTCGTGGATGAGAGCGTCGAGGTCGATGGCACGGTCGTCCTTGCGCCCGAAACCGCCATTGACGAACACTTGGCCGAGGAGGCCGTCGTTGAGCTTGAAATCATCGACGCGGAGGTCGGCATCTACGGCTATATTCTCAAGCAGGCCGTGAGCTTTCAGCTTGCCTGTGGCCAGGCCGGCAAACTCCACATCGTGGAAGTCTATGAGGCCGAGAATATATTGTAAGTCTATACCTTGTAGGTCGGCATAGAGCGTGTCGGCGTCCTGCTTCGACACACGTCCGTTGACGCGCAGGTGGCGCCCCTGCTGGGTCACTTCGAAACTATCTACGTCGAGCGCTCCGCCGCTGAAACTGACATACGATGGCCTTACATTCCACACTGTGTCTGAAACGATTAGCTGCGTTGGCTTGAAGGCGACGTTGAATCCTAGCTTGTTGCTGTTGTCGCGTATGAAGTGTGTCGTCGTGGCCAGACTGCCGCTGAGCGTCGGGAAGCTGTGTTCGTCCCATTTTATCGTGGATTGGAGCTCGTCGTCTTTTGCAGCAGCAGCGACGGAGAGGTCCATCGGGCCGTCCTCCATCATACGCTGTAGCGTGAGGAACGAGGTGATGCTGTCCTGATTCTGGCGGAAGAGTAGGCTCACGGCCCGGAGGTCCTGGCTGCCATAGTTGACGTGCGGCAGATCGGCGTGCAGCGTCATTTGTAGCTTGCTACAGTCGATGGAGCCTTCAACGTATCCCGGCTTAGGCAGTGAGAGGTCGACCCCGGCAAATTCCTGCAGCGGCTTGGCATCCCACAGGTTCACTGAGAACGACATTTGGTCTGTGTGCTCTTGTAGGGCTACCGATGGCTTTGGAACGAGTGAAGGCAGCACGTTGTAGAGCAGGGCGTGGGCCGTAGGCAGCAGGTGGTCGTAGTTGAATTTGCCGTCGACGTTAGCGTCGATGAAGTCGCCGCGGACAAGGAGGTGGTGACCAAAGTCGTCGTTGGTAAGTGCGAGCAACAGATTGTCGAGGTTGAAGTCGTGCTCAGAGGTCTTTATAAATAGGTCCTCGAGCGCAATGCGTCCTTGCAGCAGGTTTAGGCTGCGAGCATCAAAGGTTATGTTTTGTGGCGACGACAAATCGGCATTGGCGGTGAAGGCATATTGGTCGTCGCTCAGGCGGAGCAAGGCTTTTATAGCACGCGGACCGAGGTCGAAGTCGGTATCGATATTGTCGAGCGTAGTGCCCTTGACGTTCAAGTCATTGGCTGTGAGGTGCCCCTTTGCAGTGCCTTGGCTGATGTTGCCTGAGGCGTCGAGCTCTGCAGTGATATTATTGACAGGGAAGGGCTTGTCGCCTGTCAGCAGATCAGCAATCTGAAGGTCGGAGGTCGTAGCCTGGAGCTGGAAAATGTTGGCATCGCGGATATTGCCTTTTGCTTTGACCGCGCCCAGCGCCGTTGCAAGGTCAAAGTCGGCTATAGCCTCTTTGGTCTTGCTGCTGCCATTGAAGTGACCCTGGAGTTTTATGTCGCCGAGGTGCGAAAGCCTGTCGGCAAGGTCCTTGCTAATTAGCGGGCGGCCGTCGGCATGGCTTAGGCCGTGTATTATAGGACTGTAGAAACTGTGCAAGGCCGCTAGCTGCTTGACATTCAGGTTGAACCGCTCGACAGGTATTCTCAGCGTGGTATCCCTTGTGTTCAGTAGGCCGTCGGCCTCTGCATTGAGTGTCAGTCCATTGGAATTGATGATGAATCTGCGGAGGTCGAATGAGCCTTTGTGCAGTTCTGCATGCGATGTGATTTTAAAGGGCGTAGTGAGAGTCTTGGTCTCGGGCAACAAAGCAGCCAGGTCGCTTGGGGTAAGGTGGCCGCCGATTTCAGCTGACGCCGTTAGGTCATCGAGGTCAGACCATTGCCTGTTTACGCCCTTTTGTGCTTTGCCTTTTAAGCTTAAGCTGCTGCCAGGCATCTCTACGAGCAGGTTGTGCAGAGTGATATAGTCCGGTTTGACGTCGAAGCGCCCTGCAAGGTTCGTCAGGGTCAATTTGCTTTGCGACTCCGTAAAGCCTAACTCGCTAATGTTTAGTTTGATAATATCGTTGGTTAAAGAGTCTATTGAAGCCCTGAGGTGGAGGTCGTCGAGGCGTAGATGTGCAGGGGAGAAGCCCTTGGCGTCGGGCTCGTAAGTCAAGTCGTGCGAGATTCTGCCTCGCCTGACTACGATATTCGAGATAGCCAGGTCGATAGGCGATGATGTAGTGTCCTGCGACGCGAATTTGTCGATGATGAATTGAAAGTTGTATGGGGCTTCGGGGGCAGTGCGCCTAAGCTGTATGTCGTAGCCGAAAAGCTGCACGTTGTCAATTCGTATACGCCCTTGCATTAGCTCCAGCAAATCCATTTTCGCACTTACGCGAGTGGCGGCCAGCAGTGTGTCGCCAGCCTGGTCGTGCAGGAGTACATCGTCGAGCACGAGGCGGTTGAAAAGTCCAACGCG
Organism: Bacteroidaceae bacterium; assembly: GCA_017429945.1. Classification (GTDB taxonomy): domain Bacteria; phylum Bacteroidota; class Bacteroidia; order Bacteroidales; family Bacteroidaceae; genus Physcousia. The sequence continues at coordinate 11,792 of JAFRNY010000087.1, read as the reverse complement.
TGCACGCCCAATACTGACGTCGGTCTGTAGCTGGTCGGAGAGCACATCGGCAGCTTTCTCAGCCGTCCATCGTTGACACGCTGGTGTGGCTGTGAAAACTACGATGCCGAGGTAAAGTATGATTGCAATACTTACCGCATAGCGTATGATATTTTTTAGTGTTTTGATGGTCTATTTGAGTTTTACGAGAACAAAAGTACTCTTTTTAAACTTTTTCCGCAAAATTCTTTGGGCTTTATGAGGCCTAATTTATCTTTTTTAGTTAATTTTGCGCAGTTTTTAGCTAAAACCATTTATTCATTACTTATTTTATATGGCAAATGTAATCAAGTTACGCAAAGGCCTCGACGTAAACCTGACGGGCAAAGCGAGCTTGGAAACCATGCTGACGAAAGTGTCGGGCCAGTATGCACTGGTTCCCGATGATTTTTATGGCGTGAAACCCAAGGTCGTTGTCAAGGAAGGTGATACAGTCAAGGTCGGGGATGCCTTGTTCGTTGACAAGAACCATCCCGAAGTGAAGTTCGTTTCGCCTGTCAGTGGCACCGTGGCTCTCGTGGAGCGCGGTGAGCGCCGCAAGGTGATGAGCGTTCGCGTAGATGCCGACGGCAAGCAGGATTCAGCTACCTTCACCGAGAAGGATCCGCTGAAGTTGCTGCTCGAGAGCGGCCTCTTCGGTTTCTTCCGCATGCGTCCCTACGACGTGGTGGCAAATCCCGAGGACAAGCCCAAGGCTATCTTCGTGAGCGCTTTCAACAGTATGCCGCTGGCTGCCGATTTCGAGTATGTCCTCAAGGGCCAGGAGAAGGAGTTCCAGGCTGGTCTCTCGCTGCTCGCCAAGATTGCCAAGGTCAACCTCGGCGTCAGTGCCAAGCAGACGGCTCCCGCCCTGACGGCAGCCAAGGACTGCACCGTCACCGTTTTCGACGGTCCCGCTCCTGCAGGCAACGTCGGTGTTCAGATCAACCACGTCGATCCCATCAACAAGGGCGAAGTCGTGTGGACGCTGGGCGCCGAGGAGGTTATCTTCGTAGGTCGTCTGGCACTGACCTGTAAGGTGGACCTTACCCGCACCATCGCCGTTGCCGGCAGCGAAGTGAAGGCTCCTAAGTATGTCAAGGCCCTCGTGGGTGCACCTCTCGCTGCGATTCTCGCAGGTCAGACCGACGAGCAGAAGAGCCTGCGTATCATCAATGGTAACCCGATGGTGGGCGTGAAAACCTCGAAGGACGGCTGGCTCGCAGCTCACGCTACGGAGGTCACCGTCATTCCTGAAGGCGACGATGTCTATGAGATGCTCGGTTGGATAGCCCCGCGCTTCAAGGAGTTCTCCACCAGCCGCAGCTATTTCAGCTGGCTGCGCCCGAAGAAGACCGAGTACACGATGGATGCCCGCGTCAAGGGTGGCGAGCGCCACATGATCATGTCGGGCGAGTACGACCGCGTGTTCCCGATGGACATCTATGCCGGCTATCTCGTCAAGGCTATCATCACAGGTGATATCGACCGTCAGGAGGCTCTCGGCATCTACGAGGTTGCTCCCGAGGACTTCGCCATCGCTGAGTTTGTCGACAGTTCAAAGCTTGAACTTCAACGCATCGTGCGCGAGGGACTGGATATCCTGCGTAAGGAGAACGCTTAATTAGTAGACAAGCTGACACCGTAGACAAGTGAACAAGTTACTTCCTATGCTTCTTGAATCTAGAAAATAAGAAGCAGACAAGCGAACCCGTCGCTTCCTATGTTTCTTGAAATCAACAGAGAGCAACAAGTAATGCAAACAACTCGTCAACTCGTCAACTCATAAACTCGTCAACTAAAAACATTATGAATAGTTTAAGAAAATTTTTCGACAAGATAAAGCCGAACTTCGAGGAGGGTGGCAAGCTCCATGCCTTCCGTTCGCTTTATGATGGCTTCGACACATTTGCCTTCGTGCCCAACACCACGTCGGGCCGCGTTGGCACCCATGTGCACGATGCCATCGACAGCAAGCGCATCATGTCGCTCGTTGTCATTGCTCTGGTGCCTGCGTTGCTCTTCGGAATGTACAACGTAGGCTATCAGAACGCGCTCGCTGCCGGACAGCTGGAGCAGGCCTCGTTCTGGGGAATGTTCTGGTTTGGCTTCCTGGCTGTGCTGCCTAAGATCATCGTAAGCTATATCGTAGGTCTGGGCATCGAGTTCACCGTAGCGCAGTGGAAGAACGAGGAGATCCATGAGGGCTTCCTCGTATCGGGTATCATCATCCCGATGATTGTGCCCGTGAACACTCCGCTGTGGATGCTCGCCATCGCCACTGCCTTCGCCGTCATCTTCGCCAAGGAGATCTTCGGCGGCACTGGCATGAACATCTTCAACGTAGCGCTCATCACGCGCGCGTTCCTATTTTTCTCTTACCCCTCCAGCATGACTGGTGACGACACCGTGTGGGTGGCTCAGAACACCATTTGCGGTCTCGGTTTCGACGTGCCTGACACGTTCTCGGCCGCTACGCCCCTGGGTGAGATTGCTGCCGGAGCAACGACGCTCTCCACGAGCTTCTGCGATCAGGTGTGCGGTTTCATCCCCGGCTCTATCGGTGAGACCTCAGTCATCGCTATCGCTCTCGGTGCTTGCTTGCTCCTCTGGACCGGTGTTGCTTCGTGGAAGACCATGCTGAGCGTGTTCGTAGGCGGTGCCCTGACTGGTTGGTGCTACAATGCCCTCGGCCTGTCGCCCCTCACCGCTTGCCAGCACATCGTCCTCGGTGGCTTCTGCTTCGGTGCCGTCTTCATGGCTACCGACCCTGTCACCTCGGCCCGCACCGAAGGTGGTAAGTGGATCTACGGCTTCCTGATTGGCTTCGTGGCTGTGACGGTTCGCGTCCTCAACCCTGGTTACCCCGAGGGTATGATGCTCGCCATCCTGCTCATGAACCTCTTCGCTCCGCTGATCGACTACTGCTTCGTAAGCCGTAACATCTCAAAACGTGCAAAACGCGCAATAAACAAGTAACAGATATGGCAAAGAAATTTATATGCAGTCAATGCGGCCAGACTTTCGAAGCCGCATCAATGCCCGACAAGTGCCCTATCTGTGGCGCTGATACTTCCCATATCAAGGAAGAGAAATCCAAGGGCATCAACACCAATGGCAATGTTTACACTATCTGCTATGCTGCAGTCATGGTGATTCTCGTAGCTTTCCTCCTGGCCTTCGTCAGCAGTGCCCTGAAGCCTGCTCAGGATGCCAATGTGGCTATCGACAAGAAACAGCAGATACTGGCTTCACTCAACGTTCGCGGCCTGGCCAAGAGCGATGTCGAGGCTAAGTACAACGAATTGATCCAAGAGACTTGCGTGATGACTCCCGACGGTCAGGTCGTCGAAGGCGCTGATGCTTTCGATGTGGAGACCAAGGAGATTGGCGACAAGCTCCCCGTGTATAAGGCAAAGACCGCTGACGGCTCCGACGCCCTCGTGCTGCCCTTGAAAGGCCGCGGTCTTTGGGGTGGCCTCTGGGGTTACGTTGCCGTGACGCCCGACCTTCAGAAAGTGCTCGGCGCTTACTTCGACCATGAGAGCGAGACCGCCGGTCTGGGTGCCCTCATCAAGGAGGCAAAGTTCCAGGAACAGTTCATCGGCCGTCCAGTTATGGGCGGCGATGGCAAGGTTGCCCTCACCGTAGTTAAGAAAGGTGCCAGCGAAGGCGATACTCAGGTCGACGGTGTCACAGGTGCCACGCTTACGTCAAAGGGCGTAGGCGAGATGGTGCTCACAGGCCTCCAGCAGTATGCTGATGTCCTGGGTGGTGCTCAGCCTGCCGGCGACTGCTGCAAGCAGGCTGCCAAGTGCTGCGACAAGCCCGACTGCACCTGCGCCGAGAAAGCTCAGTGCCCCTGCGCCAAGTGCGAGAAGGCTGCTCCCTGCGCCAAGGCTGAAGGCTGCGCCAAGCATGAAGGCTGCGAGAAGGCCGAAGGCTGTGGCGGTTGCCCCGAGCAGGCTGCCGAAGGCGCCCACAAGTGCAAGAGCGGCAACGACTGCTGCAAGAGCGGTCAGTGCGACAAGAGTGGTTCATGCGGAAAGCCTGGTTGCAACGGCGACAAGGCTTGCTGCGGACAGCGCTAAGGTAAATCGTAAATCGTAAATGATTAAATCGCAAATATCATTATGAGCCAATTATTTTCTAAAGCAAATATGGAGGCGCTGACCAGTCCGCTCAACCTGAACAACCCTGTCGTCGTGCAGGTGCTCGGTATCTGCTCGGCACTGGCTGTCACGGCTCAGCTTGAGCCTGCCATCGTGATGGGTCTTAGCGTGACCATCATCACCGCCTTCTCCAACCTGATTATCTCTCTCATCCGTAACTCCATCCCCAACCGCATCCGTATCATCGTTCAGTTGGTTGTGGTGGCTGCGCTGGTGACTATTGTCAGCCAGGTGCTCAAGGCCTTCGCCTATGACGTTAGCGTTCAGCTGTCCGTCTACGTAGGTCTGATCATCACCAACTGTATTCTCATGGGTCGCCTCGAGGCTTTTGCCATGATGAATAAGCCCTGGCCTTCGTTCCTCGACGGTATTGGCAACGGTATTGGCTATGCCATCATCCTTGTCATCGTCGCCTTCTTCCGCGAATTGCTCGGTTCGGGCACACTCTTCGGCCTGCAGGTCGTTCCGCAGTGGTGCTACGATCACGGCTATGTCAACAATGGTATGATGACCATGCCAGCCATGTCTCTCATCATCGTTGGTTGTGTCATCTGGGCACATCGGGCATATAATAAAGAATTAAGCTAAAGTAGACAAGTTGACAAGTAGACAAGTAAACAAGTTGATGCCATTAAGACAGCATAAGAAACAACTCGTCAACTCGTCAACTAATAACTCGTCAACTCACTTAAATATTATGGAACATCTAATAAGCCTATTCGTCCGCTCAATCTTCGTGGACAATATGATCTTCGCCTTCTTCCTTGGCATGTGCTCTTATCTGGCCGTGTCGAAGAGCGTGAAGACAGCCCTCGGCCTCGGCGTGGCAGTCACCTTCGTGCTGCTCATCACCGTTCCCGTGGACTACTGTTTGCAGCAATATGTGCTCGGCCCCGACTGCCTTGTTGAGGGTGTTGACTTGAGTTTCCTCTCGTTCATCCTCTTCATCGCCGTCATCGCCGCTATCGTGCAGCTCGTGGAGATGGTCGTCGAGCGCTTCAGCCCGTCGCTGTATGCCGCCCTCGGTATCTTCCTGCCTCTGATCGCCGTGAACTGCGCCATCATGGGTGCTTCGCTCTTCATGCAGCAGCGCGTGACCATGCCCGATACCAACTCGCAGGCTATCACCAGCATCTGGGACGCTCTGGCCTACGCCCTCGGTTCGGGTATCGGCTGGCTGCTGGCCATCACCTGCCTGGCTGCCATTCGCGAGAAGATGGCCTACACCGACGTGCCCCGTCCTCTCCAGGGCCTCGGCATCACGTTCATCACCGTAGGCCTGATGGCCATGGCCTTCATGTGCTTCAGCGGACTTAATCTCTAAAGTAGACAAGTTGACAAGTAGACAAGTAAACAAGTAGACAAGTAAACAAGTAGACAAGTAGACAATAAACAAGTTGGTACTATCCCAGACTCGACACCAAGTCAAATAACTCGTCAACTAATAACTCGTCAACTCGTCATCTAATAACTCGTCAGCTTATAACTCGTCAACTCGTCAACTTATAACTCGTCAACTAAAAAAGAAAATGAATACCTCTTTAATTCTCACAAGCATCGCGGTCTTCCTCGCCATCATCCTGGTGCTGGTCGTGCTGCTGCTTGTTGCAAAGGCTTACCTCTCTCCGAGCGGTAACGTCACCATCACAATGAACGGCAAGGACAAGCTGTCCGTGCCTCAGGGTGCCAGCCTTCTCTCCACGCTCGCTCAAGAGGGTGTCTATCTCCCCTCGGCCTGCGGCGGTAAGGGCTCTTGCGGCCAGTGCAAATGCCAGGTCGTAGAGGGCGGCGGCGAGATTCTCGACTCCGAGAAAGGCCATTTCACCCGTAAGGAAATCAAGGAAGGCTGGCGCCTCGGCTGCCAGTGCAAGGTCAAGGGCGACCTGGGCATCAAGGTGCCCGACAGCGTCCTCGGCGTCAAGGAATGGGAGTGCACCGTCATCGGCAACCGCAACGTCGCCACTTTCATCAAGGAGTACAAGGTTGCTCTGCCCCCGGGCGAGCACATGGACTTCGAGCCCGGCTCCTACGCTCAGATCCGTATCCCGCAGTTCGACTGCATCGACTACGACAAGGACTTCGACAAGAGTCTCATCGGCGACACCTACCTGCCCGCATGGGAGAAGTTCGGACTCTTCGGCCTCAAGTGTAAGAACCCCGAAGCCACCATCCGCGCTTACTCCATGGCCAACTACCCCGACGAGGGCGACATCATCACCCTCAACGTGCGTATTGCCACGCCTCCTTTCAAGCCGAAGGATCAAGGCCCCGGCTTCATGGACGTCAACCCGGGTATCGCCTCCTCCTACATCTTCTCGCTCAAGCCCGGCGACAAGGTCACGATGTCAGGCCCTTACGGCGAGTTCCGCCCGCAGTACGGCACAGGTCGCGAGATGATATGGGTCGGCGGTGGTGCCGGTATGGCTCCCCTGCGCGCCCAGATCATGCACATGCTCAAAGGCCACGGCGTCAAGGATGAGGACCGTCAGCGCCCGATGCACTACTTCTACGGCGCCCGTGCCCTCGAGGAGATTCCTTTCCTCGACGACTTCCTGCAGCTCGAGAAGGACTTCCCCAACTTCCACTTCCACCTCGCCCTCGACCGTCCCGATCCCAAGGCCGATGCCGCTGGCGTGAAGTACACCCCGGGCTTCGTGGCACCCGTCATGGGCGACACCTACCTCAAGGCTCACGAGGCTCCCGAGGACTGCGAGTACTACCTCTGCGGACCTCCAATGATGGCCAAGACCGTCCTCGACCTTCTGCACTCTCTCGGCGTAGAAGATGAGATGATCCGCTTCGACAACTTCGGCGGTTAAGTCACGGCCTTACCTTAAGCACTCTACATCAGCCAGCCTCTGGCGGCGCGTGTAGAGTGCTTTTTTTCTTACAAACGACAGATGTTATGAACAATCACGTTAAGAAACATTCTAAGCCCAAAGCCGCCACGCCGGCCGCCGCGCCCGAACAGCGCAAGCGCAGACTGGGTGCATGGTGGTGGAGCGCAGCAATCGCAGTCCTCGTGCTGTCGGTGGCTGCATTGGTATGGTTCTGTGTGCAGCGAGATAATGCTTCAGATGACTCCCCGCTGCCAAACGCTGCTACGCCTGAATCTCTTGAGGCGAGCTCACCCCTCGACCGTTTCCTCGACGGTTTGTCGGAACAGGAAAAGGACTCGTTGGAGTACTATGAGATAAATGAAATTTCGTCAGCACAGACGCAGAGCGCCGATTCCCTGTCAGAATGTTTCTTCGAGGCCAAAGTCAGCGAGATGGCCGAGCGCCTGCATCTTACCGATGCCCAGAAAACAGAGTTCGCTCCCATATATCGTCGTTATACCTCCGAGATGGTTGCTGCTTGGGGCGGTTATCAGCGCCCTTTGCATCCGACGACAGTAGAGGAAGCGTCGGCCAACCTACAGAAGCAACTCGAGTTGCAGCAGCGAGCCCTTGCCATTCGCCAGAAATACGTACAGCAGTTTGCTGCCGTGCTCGACGCTCAACAGCTTTCGCGCCTTTATTCTGTTGACAATATGCTCCAGCGTAAGGTGAAAGCCAGTCAGGCGCAGCGCCACTCCCACACTCCACGGGTGGCCCAGCACTCGCATACGCACCCTGCTCAACGTCAAGCTTGGCAAACGCCGACGTCAGTTGGCAAGCTGCCCGCCAGGCACAACCACAACCATGGCAAGACCTTCAATGGCCTACGCATTCCAAAGTCGCCGATTCACAAATAAGTCTACGGCTGCTACGCCCTTTAATCCTCAGTTTGTGCTACTTTTTAACAGAAGATGAAGCTGTATGAGAAGTCTGCCTTGTGCGCTATTCATAGCCTTCCTAGCCTTCTCGGCCCTATCGTTCCCGGGTTGCCCGTTGCGGGTCGTCAGCTGGAACGTGGAGAATCTCTTCGATACACTCGACGATGAGGGGTTCACCGACGAGGAATTCCTGCCGCAGGGTGAGCGCCGTTGGAACGGCGGTCGCTATTGGCGCAAGCTCACCGATGTAGCGCGAGTGGTGGCCGGCATGAGCGACTCTTGCGGTGTGCCTGCTCTTATAGGGCTCTGCGAGGTGGAGAACGACAGCGTTGTCGAGGCCTTGACATCGCGCAGCCTCATACGGCATTTTGGTTACGACTACATCATCACGCACTCCTCTGACAGAAGAGGCATCGACGTTGCGCTGCTCTATCAGCCATCGCAGTTCCGTCTGCTTGAGTATAATGTGATTAATGTACGCGCGCGAGGTCCGCGCATGAGAACTACGCGCGATCTTCTTCACGCTAAAGGGCTTGTGCTCACGAGTCAGGGCATCGACACCCTGCACGCCCTTGTCGTGCACCTGCCTAGCAAGGCCGGCGGGCGCTCAGGCGACCGTCTGAGGCGTCTGGCTGCCGAGACCTTGTGGGGTGTCGTCGATAGTCTGAAAGCGCATGCGCGGTCTGCCATCAGCGGCATCAGCGAGCCCCGCATAATTGTCGTTGGTGATTTCAACGCCACTGCCAGCGACCCTATCTTCCGCCGTTGCCCGCTGCGTTTTGCTGACGATGCTGCGAGCCCAGGCAGCTATTGCTTTCGTGGCTTCTGGCAGTGGATCGACCACGTGCTGCTTTCCGCTTCACTGGAGACGCTCGAGCCAGCCAGGCCCTTCAGCCTGCCATGGCTGCTGGAGGAGAATGAGACCTATGGTGGCCAGATGCCTCGCCGCACATTTCGTGGCCCCATCTACCATGGCGGTGTCAGCGACCACCTGCCCGTGCTCGTTGATATTATACTTTAAGTTGTGTTCTATTAATTAATAAATTCCATAAGCACTTGACCTTCGGTCGCTTCGATACTTCGAAGAATTATCTTTGTTCGCTCTTGCCTTTTTTCGGCATCTAATGTATAAGGGTCAGAGTCTGTCAGTACAATTGGCTTCGGGAAAAACCCTTAAGGGTTCAGGCCCGAACCCTTAAGGTTTTTTTACGCACCATTGGGATGCAACAAAAAAAAGGCTGAGTTAGAAAGATGACTCAGCCTTTTTTTACTTTTCATAGACCTCTATCGGCAGCCCGTCGGGGTCGCTGGAGAATAGGAACTGCTTGGTTGTGAGCTCATCAGTGCGGACCTCCTCGTGTGCCACGCCCATAGCGTCGAGCTCTGCCACGGTGGCAGCTATACTGTCGACCTCGAAGGCCAGGTGGCGCAGGCCTGCCGCCTCGGGGTGCGTCACTCGCGGGGGCGGTGAGGGGAATGAGAAGAGCTCGATCACGTAGTTGTTGCCTAGGGCGAGGTCAGTCTTATAGGACTGGCGGCTCGCGCGGTAGTGCTCCGAAAGCACAGTGAGTCCGAGCACTCGGGTGTAGAACTCGAGGCTGCGATGGTAGTCTGAGCAGATGATAGCGATGTGGTGTACTCGGTTGAGGTGTAGCATGGCTGTCAGGTTGGATCTTGCTCCACGAGCTGCAGCCTGCGCACGATGGTGCCGGGCTTCAGCAGCGTTCCGGGCGAGAGCACTGCGTTGGCTCCTATGCGGCAGCCGTCGCCCACGAGTGCGCCGAACTTGTGCAGTCCGGTGGAGATGCGCTGGTCGGCTATGTGCACGCAGACGGTGTCGCCCTGTCGCTCGTTGTAGTGGTTGCAGAGAATGGCTCCGGCCTCGATGTTCACGTCGTGACCTATGATGCTGTCACCCACGAAGTTGAAATGGGCTATGGCACAGCGCTCGAGCAGCACGGAGGTCTTCACCTCGCAGCTGATGCCCACCTTGGCTCCCGGCGCCATGAATACGCCTCCGCGCAGGTAGGAGTTGCTGCCCACGAAGCAGTCGCTGGCGATGATGGCCGGCGCCTTGATGGTTACGTTGTGCCCTATGACGGCCGACCGGTGAATGGCCACACCGTCTGTCACCGCGTATTCTTCGCCGAGCTCTGGCAGCAGGGCCCGGATGCTCTCGTCGAGGTGGCTGACGATGTCCCAGGGCACTTGGCTGCGGAGCGGGAAGGCGGTGGGCTGCGCGATGTATTCGCTGATGATGTCAGTTAGCATTCTTTTTTTCTACGATAGTGCTTTGAGGCCTATGATAGAGCCTATCAGCGTGGTGAGGAAGAAGAGCCGCCAGAATGTGGCGGGCTCCTTGAAGATGAAGATGCCTATGACCACGGCGCCTACGGCACCGATGCCCGTCCACACGGGATAGGCTGTGCCCAGCGGCAGGTTTTGCGTGGCCTTGGCCAGCAGCACGGCGCTTAGCACATAGAAGGCGGCGAAGCCCGAGATCCACGTCAGCCACTCGCTGCCGGCGCTGCCTTTGGCATTCCCGAGGCAATAGGTGAAAGCCACTTCGCAGAGCCCGGCGAGGATCAAGATTATCCAACTCATAAGTACAGGAGCCTCTTTGAGGGCTGCAAGACTATCTCGGCGACTCCTTCTAAGGCGCTGCAAAATTACAAAATATTTGGGTAAAGGGAAGAATAAACGGGAATTATTTCACCACTACCTTCTTTCCACCCTTTATGACGATGCCCGCTTGGCTATGGGTGGCGGGCGTGCCGCTCAGTGTATAAGCCTCTGTGGTATAGGCCTTACGGTCGGTGTTTACGACCTCTACGGCAGTGGTGCTGTCGAAGGTTTCTACGCGTATGGTGCCTGTGAGGCGGCTGATGTGGTCCTCGCCCTCGATGGCTTTGCCGAGGATGTAGAGGCCATTGTAGCGGCTGGCCGCTCCGTAGTACATCACGACGTTGCCCCATGGCGAGAAGAGGGCAAGTGTGCCTGCGGGGCAGTCGCCCTCGATGCAGTCGGCGCCGTAGCTGACGGCCGTGGGGGGATAGAAGATCTTCTCGTTGTTGCCGTAGTTCTGCACTGCCGCTTCCAGCGGCAGCATCTGATAGAGCGAGCGTGCGGCGCTGGTTTGGTTCAGTTCGTAGATGATGGCGTTGGTGCCATCCGAGACGCGTATCTTCATGCCGTCAGTTGTGCTGTTGTCCGTGAAGTTGATTTGCTGCAGCCAGTCGCTGACGAGCGTACTGGCGTTTCTCACTTGTGAAGCGCGAATCCAGAGGCTCTTGCCGTAGTAGTTGCCATCGGGCACAAGGCGCTTGCAGTCGGCCTCCACTCCGCTGATGCCGCTGCTGGCGCTCGACACGATCAGGCCGATGCGCTTGCCTGCCATCTGGCGGCCGTAGTTGAAGAGGAAGGTCTGCATAGGTGCTGCCATCTGGCTCCACCAGAGTGGCGCTATGATGATGATGTTGTCGTAGTCGGCCGGCGCCACGCTCACGGGGTCGATTGCGGGATAGCTGGCGGAGTCGTTGGGGTTGGCCTTGATGGCATTGAGCAGCGGTGTGCCGAGGGCATAGCCGTTGGCCTCGTAGCGCAGCCCTTTCTCTGCGGGCTCTATCTCCAGCACATCGGCATGTATCTGTTGGGTGAGCGCTGTGGCTATGGCCTCGCAGTTGCCGGTGTAGCTGTAGTAGGCCACGAGCGTTTTTGCCTGAACCGCGGTAATGGTGGCGGTCAGCAGCAGGCTTAAGAAAAATCTATAATTCATAATGCACACTTAATAGGCCCCCTCCGACTCCCCCAAAAGGGGAGAGGCTAGAGGCGAGGTACCTGTTAGT